>CAYQXT010000393.1:0-3618 GCA_964421365.1 uncultured Bacteroidaceae bacterium | reverse complement strand
CATTGTTTATTAAGGTTGGAAATATTATTTTGAATTTCATCGAGATTATCTTTAGATAAAGTAGCTAATTTAGTTAAAATCTTACTGATATTTGACTGAGCCTTTTTGTACAAATAACTTTGTGGAATGGTCGCTTGCGATTTTTCAAATCGGGAACTAACATCCTCAAATTGGGATTGCAATAAATCTTTTGTTTCCTTAAAAAAGCGAACAAACGACTGATTTTGTTCGATAAAGGACTCTGAAAACTGAGTATTTATAGCTTCTACTTTTATAAAATATTTTTCTATCTCCCGTGCCAAAGTAGGATATTGCGGCAATTTAAGAGTTACTGGATTTTCTGTATCTTCCTGTGTAATATTAATTATCTGTTCGGAAGAGCTTACTCCTATAGATAATTCATTAAAACGGCTGGCTGCACTAACAAGAATCGCTGTTCCTATTTCAGGTAATAGCCGGTTGGTTTTATCCACAAAGTCTTTTTCCTCCCCTGTGTGTAAATTTGGCATGGCAATAAAGATAAGGTCGGCATTTGCCGATTCGGTGCGAATAATCCTGAAAAAATTATTTTGCTCTATTTCGTTGTTTATAATCCGCAAATTCACATTCATTCGTAATTCCTCAAATACCTGCGTAGCATTCCTACGGATTAAATCTGCATTTTTATTCATTGAATTCACCACTTGCAATCGAATTTCTGCATTTGACCATTGCTGAGAATTAGAAACAAATTTGGCTAATTTCAGAGATAGATTATTGTCTTTTGAATTATTTTCCCACCAAATATCAATGATTTTATATTTTCCGAAGCCTCTTTTTTTGTCATAATCGACCAAAAGGACATTAAGGTCTAATTGATTGAGTCGCTTAAGTAATTTGGTAAATCGTTGTGGTTTTTTTGCTTGTCGTGCCCAACCGAGAAGCGCAGTATTGGGTTCTATTCCGCTAAATCCATAAGTTGAGGCAATCAGTTCAATACCTTCATAAATATCTCTTACCGAATGCCTTCGCATGAATACACCTTCGCCGGCTTCTTCAGATCCAGTAGTTTGTTGGGCACGGGTGAACAAATAATCGGCATTTTGCTTTTCTACCAAATCGAAATTGCTCAGTAAGCCTTGTTTTCCGGCAATTACTTTACCCAATTCGATAAGATATTTGCGCTTTTCCGTACCGCCGCTAAACAGAATAATATTAGGTCGCCAGTTTCGCTCTTCAATTTCCTGTTTTTCTAATTTGAATAAAGCGGTGCGGATAATTCCAGCCCACACGCTTTGCCAAACATCGCCAAAATCCAGCCTAATTTCCTTTCGCTTGAGCAGAAAGAAAATTCCCCACATGATGACAAAAGCCATAAACATAGAAACAGGATCGAGCTTAAACATGACTAAAAAAGCGGCAATAGAGCCTAAAACACCCACCCAACGCGGCACTTTAAAACTGGGTCTAAAGTCGGTACTTGCCCAGCTTTCCAGTGCAAAAGCCATATTAATAAATCCATAGGAAGCCAAATAAAACATAGAAACCACGCCGGCAATCACATTTAATTGGCCGATAAGTATTCCGGCTTCAGCAATTAAAAATACCAAGAGTAAGGCATTGCGGGGTTCATTACCCTCTCCTTCTCCTTTGGCTAAAAAACGGGGCAAAATCTTATCCTGTGCCACGGCTTGCAAAATTCTAGGTCCTCCAAGAATTCCACCTAGAGCCGAGCTCAAAGTGGCTCCCCAAATTCCAACAAAAATAAGTGAAGGTATCCAGGCAATTTTTGATATAAAATCCAAATTGTTAATCAACAAGTTGCGATTTACAAAATAGGCAAATGAAATGGTCAGCACCACATAAACCAAAAAACCACTTATTATGGCGGCCATTGTCCCCATAGGAATATCCTTTTGGGGATCTTCTAAATCGCCCGACATGGCTACGCCGGCAGTAAATCCGGTAACGGCCGGGAAGAATATGGCAAAAAGGTATTCTATTGGTTTGGAATTAGTTGCTGGATCAAACAAAGGTGATGCCGGATGAAATTCGGGATGAAAATAGAAACCTCCGGCAATGGAAATAAGTGACAGTCCGATGGCTCCCAAAATAAAATATTGTGTCTTTATCGCCAAAGAGGTGCTAATAAAGGCAATAATCACCAAAATAATAACAACCACAGTACCCACAATACGAAAAGCATTAATCCCGGGTGCTAAATGCAAAAAGTTGGAAATAGCTTGTATGCTCAGGAAACTTTCGGCAAAACCAATGATATACAATGAGATACTCAGAGCCGTACCCACCGCAAGGGTTATACCGATAGATCCTCCCATTGGTAAACCAAGACTGCGGGATAATAAATAGTGTAATCCGCCGGTCTTTATTCGCTTATCGGTGGCGATTGAGGAAATACTCAAGCCGGTTGTAAAGGAAATTACGTGGGCGATAATTACGATACCGAGCATAGTATAAAGCCCTGCATTACCCACAATCCAACCCAGACGCATATACATAATCACGCCTAAAATAGTCAATAAAGAAGGGGTATATACCCCTGCAAATGCTCCAAATTTTTTTGCTTGCGACACGCCTTTTTAATTACTAATTATTAATGACTATTGGCCAATGACTAATTACAAATACGGTAAGCATTTCAAAATGTCCGTAAGACTTTTGAACGTGCTAAAAATCACTAATTATTAATTACTGAGTTCGGTCTAAAAATCGGTCGAACGGATAGATTTATTATAACTGTAAAAATAGACAGCTCATTTAAAATTGATTAATGAAGCAGTCCGACCGATTTTGATGCAAATTCACCTTTTTTATACTAAACTCACTAGCAACTAATTAAGTCTGTATGTATGAAACCGGTTTTTAAGCGATTCGACTAATTGCTCTTTTTTAAGCTGTTCATTTAACTCTTGAAATTTTTCTGTAAGGATATCTATGAGATCAAATTTAGAAATTGGAAACTCATCACTTTCAAACTCAACTTGAAAATTCTCCTCTACAAAATGCTCTATTTCTTCTCTTATGTTTATCATAATATGCTAAAATAGTTCGACTTCTATAGCCTGAATAAAAGCAGTTAACGAATATTTATGTTTATATTTTCCTTCAGACAGTGTTAATAGCACCGAAAATTTATTTCCTTCGGTATCGACAAGCGTCACTTCTTTTCTTATTCCAATAAATGTACTTCCCGAAAAGAAATATTTACCAATATATTCATCTATATTAGAAACTTCCGGAATAATTAATTTTAAAGAATTACCAATTATTTTTTCAGCAGGTATTTTCCAGATATTCTCGGCCGCTTTATTAAAAAATGTAATCCTATTATTATTATCGATTGAAATTACAGCATCTAATAAGCCTTCAAGCGTACGTTCATTTAAAACTTTGATGTTTTCAACTATTTCATACTGCTGCTTAAGCTCAACTTTCGCGTCATCCAAAGAGTGCGACAGTCTTACTTTCGCAATTTTTAATTCCTGCTCTTGCTTTTCTAACACAGTCGTCTGATTCTTTAATTTTTCTTCTATTTCAATTTGTTGGGTTATGTCATGGGCAATAAAAACAATCCGTTCCACTTCCTTATAAATATTAAATACAGGTGAGAAGGTACCC
>CAYQXT010000392.1:0-3619 GCA_964421365.1 uncultured Bacteroidaceae bacterium | reverse complement strand
CCAAACTTGCCGGAGAGCGCTGGTGCGAATGTTATCACGCGAAATTTGGCGTAGATGTACGTAGTATCCGCTATCCAGGGCTTATCAGTTATAAAACCGAAGCTGGTGGAGGAACTACCGATTATGCCGTAGAGATTTATTATGATGCCATAAAAAAAGGAAAATACGAATCTTTTATCAACGCAGATCAAGCTCTGCCTATGATGTATATGGAGGATGCCATTAATGCTACCATCAATTTAATGGAAGCGCCTTTAGAAAATCTATCCATTCATTCGGCCTATAATATCTCTGGCCTAAGCTTCACACCCGAAGAATTGGCAGCAGAAATAAAAAAACAAATTCAGGGCTTTGAAATAAGCTATAAACCAGATTTTCGCCAGAAAATAGCCGAATCGTGGCCACAAAGCATCAACGACAGTGTGGCAAAAAAAGACTGGGGACATCAAACAAAGTATGATATTACTAAAATGACAGATATAATGATTCGCGAAATACGTAAGAAAATATAATCACCAATAGTCCTTTAAACCTTGCCAAAGTTTGAATCTACCAACAAATAATAACCTAAAATAAGCGATATGGCTACTTAACGAGAACTTTGGCAAAGTTATTTTTTTAAAAAATAGGGACATTATCCGTCAAACCACATGAAGCAGTCTGACGGATAAATTTATGGACAAACACAAAATTACTCTATAATCTTCTTCTCAAAATAAATAATTTTGCCACTTTGGGAGACACCTTCTATCACCAAACGTGCACCTATATATTGCTCTAAACCAGGCAAAGCCAACTTTTCGTTAGCCTCCAAATTTACATTAGCTTTCCAGTAGAGGGTAAAAGCCTTTCTGCCGGATAATTCCTGACTATTAGGACGATGAAAATCTCTTTCCTTGGCAAAACCAGGAATGGTAAAATCTTTAATAAAGCCGGTATTAAAACTTCCTTTTCGAGTAAATATAGCAATTACTCCATTAGCCCCCCTACTTCCAAACATAGCCAGATTAGAAGGTGATTTTAAAATTTCTATTCGATCCACATCATAAGGCGAAAGCTGAGTTAAAATATCCACACTAGAGGGTATATTATCAACCAAAACCAAAGGGAAATTATTACCATGCAAGCTTGAAACACCTCTGATTATAGGGTATTGACCATTCATAGAAACGCCGGGTATCGAAACAAATAAATCCTTCATGGAAGGGTAGGCGCTATTACTCTCGTTCATTTGAATAACATAATCGGGTGTACCATAAATACTTCCACTACTATTTTTCTTTCGTAATTTATCCCGCTTTTTAATTAGTTCTTCCACTTCACTGTTGGCAATAATTACATTCAGTGCATCGTTTCGCGGCGTAATCCGGTATCGTTTCAAAGAAACGTCAAAAGCCAATTCCTTCTTAAATGCAGGATACACATATTCGGCTGTATCCAAGTCAATGTATAAATTATTCCGCCCCTGTTCTTTAACAACATCTATAATATAATAGCTCGAATCATTACCATCAATATTCACAAATTGAAATTGTCCCTTTTTGTCCGTTTGCTGAACCGAAGTACTGTAGTAATCATCTGCACGGGATAAGCGAATAGTTTTGTCGGGCAAGCCGATACTCAAAAAACGTATCACTTTCCCTTTAACGACTAAAGAATCACTATTTACATATTTGGGAGTTTTCCATTTTTTCTGTAAAATGCTATTAAAAGGTAAAAACGGTTTCGATTGGTATATAATTGGATCAAGCCCACGAAATGGATTATAAAGAGTATATTGTTGAACCTCCTGATTTATATATATCTGTGATAAAATATTCGTTTCCTTTTTTTCCAATTCCTGCAATTCGTAAGAAATACTCATCGAAAAATTTATAGATTCAGAAAGGGTATTTTGTATCTCTAAATTGTCTTCATTCTCATTAAACTTTAAGATTATTCGTTTTTTGAGTGGATTAAAGTAAATCTCATCTCTTAAAACATTCAACTTGGAATCGAGCAGACACAACACATTAATCCCCTGCGCCAAAGAATCTTTCGGCAAACTCAAAGTCTTCGCCAGATTATCAATGGTGCGAAGTTTAATTAATTTCCCATAGCTGAAGACTGCAAGGTAGCGGCTATCGACATATACCGGAGGTATCTGAATTTCCAGCGTATTTTGCTTTTCTGTCTGCTTTAGCGCCTTTCCATCCAAAGCCGGTATTTTCATCTTTTTACCTGAAGCAAGCTCTATTTTAGTACTTTGTGTATAATTTACTGCAGTAATACTTGTCAGTCCCTCGTCATTCGTTTTAAAGTGTAGTTTATTCTTCGCTTTATAATAAAAACCGGAAGTTTTAACGGTCTGCCCCAATTTATTGAATATGCGAATATTTAGGTCGGCGATACCGGATTCTCCAAAATTAAAATAGTCGGCCTGAAGACTAATCTTTTTAGCCTGCCGGGTTAATCTGTGTTTCTCATTACTTGAAAGATTCAATTTTTGCTCAAATATAGAATCTATTTTAGGAGAACCTAGAAAATAAAAATTCTTACGGAAAAAATAATCATCTCCGTAATTTTTCATAATTGGGGAATAGGCCACCAACTGACAATTTCCCGTAACAAAGTATTTATTCAGGACAATACTCCCCTCTCCTACTCCATTTTTACTTTTAACCAAATAACGCTGCTTTACCATCAGCTGCCTGTCCAGTACATCAACTAGAATTATACAAGCTGTTGTATCCAATTTAAAAGTACGGGAATTGAATAAATAGGTCTTAAAATAAAGAGTGTCATCGTAATAATACAAACTCCGGTCGGTTTGTATATATATTTTCTCCGGCTTATACTGAAAGAAATAATCATTGAGGCTTTTTTCTATCCGATTGGTTATTCCAATATTAGACTGACTTTTAGCCATAAAATAAAAAGAGAAAAGCCCAAATAGTGTTAAGAGAAGTCTTCTTTTCATAATGCTTAGGAATTAGTTAATTTTCAAATTTTAATCAAAATTAATATATTCTTCCGTTTTTTACAGATTGTTTGTAAATCTTAGAAAAAAATCTTAGTTTTGTTTAAAATAAGACCTAAAATGATAAGATACGAAGGCGGGAAAGATATACCACTGATACTCATAGATGAAAAGGCCTTAAAAGTTTTTGTGAAGGGCCCCTCCTATCCACCAAATGCATTTATGGTTTATGAACCACTGTTCAACTGGTTGGATACTTTACCTTTTGATAGAGAAATAGAAATCAGTATCGATTTTTTTTACAGCTACCTAAATAGCTCAAGTAAAAGCGTTCTTTTAGAACTATTTAAACGATTTGAAGATTTCTCTCGTAAAAATGCTAAAGTCTCAATTTCCTGGCTATTCTTTGAAGATGATGAAGATATGGAAGAAATTGGGCAGGAATTCCAGGAAATGTTTAAACTTCCTATTCATATAATTCCGCAAAATATGGAATAACAATAATATATAATATTTTTTCTTAATAGTCAATTGTTTTCCAATTGACTATTTTTTTTATATCTATTTTTTACTAAAAATCATATAATTATCATATATTAAATAAATAATTAAAAAAATAATAATTTATTTAGAAAATAATTTATTTCGTATATTGCTATT
>CAYQXT010000391.1:0-3619 GCA_964421365.1 uncultured Bacteroidaceae bacterium | reverse complement strand
GGCTTCATTAATCAATTGTAAATGAGCTGTCTATTTTTACAGTTTTAATGAATCTATCCGTCCGACCGGTCTTTAGACCAAACTCTTTATTGTAAAAAATAATTAATGAATTAATAATCAATAAGATTTTTAGTAATAAAACAACTTTGGAAAAGCTTTTAATTTTCAATGACTTACAAAAACTTGGTGAGCTATTAAAAAATTCATTTTTTATAAATTGTTCAAAACTCTAATTTGTGAAGCACAAATAAATGACTATTTTTGGCTCGGTTTTGTAAAAAATAAGTTAAAAAGTGGCTGAAGAATTAAAGGAAGATAATATCAATCAGGAAGAAGGCAATCATCAATCTGATGTTCGTTTGCCCGGAATGTATAAAAATTGGTTTTTAGATTACGCCTCCTACGTAATTTTAGAACGAGCAGTTCCCCATCTCAAAGATGGATTGAAGCCCGTACAACGCCGGATTTTGCATGCCATGAAACGAATGGATGACGGACGCTACAACAAAGTGGCCAATATTATCGGTTTCACGATGCAATACCATCCACATGGAGATGCTTCCATAGGAGATGCCTTGATACAGCTGAGCCAAAAGGAATTACTTATAGACATGCAGGGAAACTGGGGAAATATCCTTACTGGTGATAGTGCTGCTGCTCCTCGGTATATCGAAGCCCGTTTATCTAAATTTGCACTCGAAGTCGTTTTTAATCCCAAAACCACCGAATGGAAATCATCCTACGATGGGCGAAATAAAGAACCCGTTCACCTTCCTGTTAAATTTCCACTCTTATTGGCTCAGGGTTCCGAAGGAATTGCTGTTGGATTAGCCTCTAAAATTTTGCCTCATAACTTCATTGAACTTATCGATGCTTCGGTAGCCTATTTACAGGATAGAAATTTTGAACTTATTCCTGATTTTCCTACCGGTGGTTATATGGATGCCTCTCGCTATAATGATGGCTTGCGGGGTGGAAAAATCAGAGTTCGTGCCAAAATCGAAAAATCAGACAATAAAACACTGATAATAAAAGAAGTACCATTTGGAAAAACAACCAGTTCTCTGATAGACTCAATCATTTCTGCAGTAGACAAAGGCAAAATCAAAATCAAAAAAATTGATGATAATACGGCCGCCGAAGTAGAAATTCTTATCCAGTTAGTACCTGGAAGTTCAGCCGACCAAACCATTGATGCTCTTTATGCTTTCACCGATTGCGAAGTTTCTATTTCACCAAACTGTACCATCATTGATCAGGATAAACCAAGATTTATAGGTGTAAGAGAAATACTCAAACAAAATACCGACCATACTCGTGAATTGCTGCGCTCTGAGTTGCAAATCAGAATGAATGAGCTAATTGAAGACTGGCATTTATCTTCTTTAGAAAAAATATTTATCGAAAATCGAATTTATCTCCGTATCGAAGAATGCGAAACCTTTGAAGAAATAATCCTAACCATAAACGAAGGGCTGGAGCCTTTCAAAAAAATACTGCGCAGAGAAATTACCCGCGATGATATTATCCGTTTAACAGAAATCAAAATTAAACGAATTTCACGTTACGATGCTTTTAAAGCCAATGATCACATCAAAGCCATAGAAGAAGAAATAAAAAAAGTACAATTTAATTTAGATCATATTATAGATTACGCCATTAAGTACTTCAAAGAAATAAAACGAAAATACGGAAAAGGAAAAAACCGAAAAACCGAAATTCGTAGTTTTGACATAATTGAAGCAGCTCAGGTAGTTGCAAATAATGAAAAACTATATGTGGATCGCAAAGAAGGATTTATTGGCTATGGTCTGAAAAAAGATGAATACGTAGAAGACTGCTCAGATATCGATGATGTAATTATTTTTCGGAAAGATGGAAAATATATGGTCACAAAAATATCAGACAAAGCTTTTGTAGGTAAAAATATTATCCATGTAGCTATTTTTAAACGTAATAATGACAGAACGATATACAACTCAATCTATTTAGACGGAAAAACAGGGAATGCCATGGTAAAACGTTTTGCCGTTACCGCCGTAACTCGCGACAAAGAATATGACCAGACTAAAGGTAATCCGCATTCCTCGGTTCTGTATTTTAGTGTAAATCCGAATGGAGAGGCTGAAAAAGTTCGTGTTACTCTTAAACCAAAACCCAGACTTAGGAATATCCGTTTTGAATTTAATTTCAGTGATTTAGAAATTAGAGGTCGAAATGCTAACGGAAATATTCTCACTAAACATGCCATACACAAAATTCAATTTTTGGAAAGTGGTGTCTCTACACTTGGTGGCTTAAAAATATGGTTTGACAGCGACATCCTACGCCTAAACACCGATGAACGTGGCCATTTTCTTGGCGAATTTTATGGCGATGAAAAACTTATCGTCATTAATCAGGATGGAACATATAGAGTTAGTAACTATAATATTAATCAGCACTTTGCCGATAACTTATTACGGATCGAAAAATTTAAACCCGAAAAAATATTTACCGTAGTTTATTTTGATGCCGATTTGAAATTTAATTATGTAAAACGCTTTACTTTTGAAGAAGTGAGAAGTACAAGCTCTTTTATTGGCGATAATATAAAATCCAAATTATTGCTAATTAGTGATGAAAAATATGTACGAACAGAAATCAAATTTGGGGGTAAAAATAAAGACCGTGCAAGCGAGATCATCAACTTATTTGACTTCATTACAGTTAAAAGTTACAAAGCTCGTGGAAAAAGACTGACCAATTACGAAGTAAAAAGCATAAAAGAAGTAGAACCTATTATCAGCGAAAACAAACTAAAAGAAATAGAAGATATCGAATTTGAAATCATTCGACCAAAAAAAATTGATTAACGAAAATGAACATCTATCTTTTAGGATTTATGGCCAGTGGTAAAACCTTGTATGGTAAAAAATTAGCACCTGCTCTTAATTATAGCTTTACTGACTTAGATGATTTAATTGAAAAAAAAGAAAATAAGCCAGTTCACCAAATCTTTGCTCAAAAAGGAGAAGCATACTTCAGAGAAATAGAACACCTTGTCTTAATAGAGAGTTTCAAATTAGAGCAACATATTATATCTCTTGGTGGAGGAACTCCCTGTTTTTTCGACAATATGGCTCAAATCAAACAAAAAGGAATTAGTTTGTTTTTACGAGTGCCTAGTGTAATTCTATCCTCGCGACTCTATGAAAATGGAAATAACAGACCATTAGTGAGAGACAAAACCAAAAATGAATTATTGGCTTATGTCGAAAAACTTCTTGAAGAGCGACTTCCTTTTTACCAACAAGCAAATGTAAACTGCGATGCGACATCCCTCAATATACAAACTTTAGTAAACATCCTGCGTCCTCTCCTATAAGTAATTGTTTAACAAACGATGTAAGCAATGGTGAATTGTTAATTCTATTTATCACTAAGAAACAGTTTATTCTAAAAATATATTTTACAAATAAATATGTCAGAATGCTTAATTTGACAATAATTATTTTCTCGCCTATAAAATACTCATTCTATTATAACTAAGCTCCTACACTCACTCACAAAACATAGAATGCACACAATGTGCTGTAAAACATATCCTTAATTTAATTATAGTACATAAAACAATTAA
>CAYQXT010000390.1:0-3635 GCA_964421365.1 uncultured Bacteroidaceae bacterium | reverse complement strand
GATGTCTATTTTTACAGTTTTAATAAATCTATCCGTCCGACCGGTTTTTAGACCCAACTCATAGATAAAACGCATTTTATTCCACAAATAAATATCAAAACAGGAGATAAATTTGACGAACTTTTCGGTGATACTTATATTGGTAAACACCCTACCGAAGAACAGTCGAGGTATTTGATTCTCAAATTTAATTTCTCGGATGTGATACCCGACTAGGAAAAAACAGAATAAAAAAGATGTGTATTTTTAACATGTCAATAGCATTCTTCCTAAAAAAAATTAAGCATTCCCGGCGATTGCATCTACCGGATTTAATTTAGAAGCCTTAGATGCCGGTGCAATTCCCGCGATAACACCAATACTTATAGACAAAAACAATCCCACAAAAATATTTTTAAGGCCTAAAGCAAAATCCATTCCTGTGATTTTAGCCCCGACAAAAGTAAGTATGGCTACAAAAATAAGCCCCAGTACACCGCCCAATAAAGAAAGCACAACTGCTTCGTACAGAAATTGTTGCAGAATGAATTTTCGCTTGGCACCCAAAGCTTTCTGAATACCTATAATTTTGGTCTGCTCTTTTACTGAAACGTACATAATATTGGCAATACCAAAACCACCTACGAGAATAGAAAAACCACCAATTATCAGGCCGGCCAAATCTATCACCACAAATATTTGCCCGAAACTTTCGGATAAAATACTGGCTTTATTTAAGGCGAAATTATCTTTTTCTTTAGGCTTAAGCCGGCGAATAGCTCGCATATTTTTCTTTAAATCTTCCAGTAATTGACGGGAATTATACTCGGGTTTTGGTTTTATCCAAATGGTGGGATTTAATCGGTCGCTTTTAAAATTCACAAAATGACGAGCAAATTTCGTAGGAATAAGAACTACCTGATCCATGCTTAATCCCAGCATATCAGAACCTTGTTTGGCTGTTACACCAATTACCATTAATTTATTGCCGCCTATTTTTATATATTTCCCGACAGGATTTACCGAAGCAAAAAGTTTTTGGGCTATCTCTCCACCCACTATAGCTACATTGCGACCATTGGCCGACTCAAAAGCAGTAAAATAACGTCCCTTCACAATATCAAAATAATGAACTTGCAAATAATCGTAGGTAGCTGCCTGAATTTGAATATTATCTAAACTTGTTTTATTAAAATTAATACTCTTATAAAAAGATATTTGAAAGGCTGCAACTCCAACAATATCGCTCCTTTTCAGCAGGTTTTGTCTATCCTCTAACGAAGGCTGCGGCCGTTTATAATATTCCCACCAAGCATAACCTTTGCCGCTTGCCCAAGGCCATTTTTGCAGATAAACCACATCGTTGCCGAGCGAAGCTATACTATTCCGCACACTATTTTCCAGAGCATCAATCACGGTAAAAACTGAAATAATCGCAAAAATACCTATGGTGATACCGAGAAGGGAAAGAAACGTGCGCAAGCGGTTGTTTCGCAAAGAATTCCATGCCATTATAAAGCTTTCGCGGAACAACCTAAGGATAATCTGGCTCTTTTTCGGGTCTATAAACATTTAATTAATTATTTTTTACAAAGCTAAGAATTAATTACAAATTACAATGAAGAATGAAAAATGTAGAATGAAAAATGCCATTCTACGACTTCCAAATCCCTAATCCTGACTCCCGACTCCCTGATAAGACAAAACTTTTCACTTTTCACTTTTCACTATAAACTTATAATTGTACTTTTGTCCTAAATTCTAAAAACAACGTATCATCATGGCAAATTCAAAAAAAATTAAATCCGCACTTATCTCTGTTTTCGATAAATCGGGATTAGACGAAATTCTGGAACTTTTAATAAAGCAAGAAGTAGTAATTTATTCTACCGGTGGAACGCAAAAATTTATAGAAAAAAAAGGCTGTAAAGTTCAGGCTGTGGAAGATTTAACTTCCTACCCTTCTATCTTGGGTGGACGAGTAAAAACCCTGCATCCAAAGATTTTCGGAGGTATTTTGGCACGCCGAGAAAACCAAGACGATATTGCTCAATTAACCGAATATCAAATTCCTAAATTTGATTTAGTAATAGTAGATTTATATCCTTTTGAAAAAACAGTGGCTTCGGATGCCAAGGAGCAGGCCGTTATCGAAAAAATTGATATTGGAGGGATTTCATTAATCCGCGCGGCAGCTAAAAATTTTAAAGATGTGCTAGTTGTGGCTTCTCAGGATAAATACCAAGATTTAGCTGATTTATTAAAAAGAAAAAAGGGTGAAACTGAAATAGAAGACCGCAAAAACTTCGCTTCGCACGCATTCAGCATTTCTTCACATTACGATACGGCCATTTTCAACTATTTTGCCGGCGAAAATGCCGAAGCTTTGCGCATTAGCGAAAATACTGTGCATAGTTTGCGTTATGGTGAAAATCCACACCAAAAAGGCTTTTTCTTTGGCAATTTTGATGCTTTGTTTGAGCAATTGCATGGTAAGGAAATTACCGATAGTAATCTGCTCGATATAGATGCGGCTGTACAGTTAATCAATGAATTTGAAGAAACCACCTGCGTAATCATGAAGCACAATAATGCTTGCGGACTGGCTTCTCGCAACACCCTCGAAGAGGCTTGGGTAGAAGCCCTTAAAGGCGATCCGGTCTCGGCTTTTGGTGCCGTAATCATCACTAATATTACAGTAGATGAAGCTTCGGCAAAACGTATCAACGAATTATTCTTTGAAGTAATTATTGCTCCGGCTTTTGATGATGGTGCATTAAAAATTCTTAAGAAAAAGAAAAATCGCATTATTCTAATTCAAAAATCAGAACAAATCTATAATAAAGGTGTAAAAACGGTTTTAAATGGATTTTTGGTTCAAGATAGAGATACAAAAATAGAAAACAAGGAAGAGCTGAAAACCGTAACCAAAGTAGCCCCCGAAGAAGCCATTATTAACGATTTACTATTTGCCAATAAAATAGTAAAGCACTCTAAATCGAATGCAATTGTACTGGCTAAAAACAAGCAACTTCTGGCCAGTGGTGTAGGGCAAACTTCGCGCGTTGATGCACTGAAGCAGGCCATTGACAAAGCCAATCGCTTTGAATTATCGCTCGAAAATGCAGTAATGGCTTCGGATGCTTTTTTCCCCTTTGCCGACAGTGTGGAAATTGCCCATAAAGCAGGTATTCGCACGGTAATTCAACCCGGCGGTTCCATTAGAGACAAAGATTCTATTACTTACTGCGATGAAAACGGGATGGCAATGGTATTTACTGGTTTCCGCCACTTCAAACACTAATACCGAATCGGTATCATGTTTTTATGCATATTTTGGTAATATTTTGATTGAAAATGAAATAACAAAATCCTTTTCGCTATTTTGATAGCGTTTTAGTATAGATAGAAATTAGAGTTTAATGATTAGAGAAATAGACCACAGATAAATAATGGTGAATGGTGCTTATCGCAAATAAATAGGAAGCTATTAAAATGTAAGGAACAAATTTACTTGAGCGAAGATGAGACCAGTATAAAAAAGGTGAATTTGCATCAAAATCGGTCGGACAGCTTCATTAATCAACTGTAAATGAGCTGTTTATTTTTACAGTTTTATAAATCTATCCGTCCGACCGGTTTTTAGACCGAACTCA
>CAYQXT010000389.1:0-3639 GCA_964421365.1 uncultured Bacteroidaceae bacterium | reverse complement strand
TAAAACTGTAAAAATAGACCGCTCATTTACAATTGATTAATGAAGCCGTCCGACCGATTTTGATACAAATTTACCTTTTTATACTGGACTCAATAAATTTTTGCAAATTTTTTGAAGTATCATTATTGAGCACTTACGTTAGTTGGAATTATTAATTACCTTTGAGCGTTATTAAAATTAAAAAGATATGGTACAATGGCTTCGTTATGTGTTGATTACCGTTGGTTTGGCTTTGCTTATTTTCTTGATATGGTATTTGAGAGATATTGTTTCTTATATTATTGTATCCTGGGTGCTGTCGATGATAGGTGCGCCACTGATGGATTTTTTGAGCAAGCAGAAGATTAAAAAGTTTAAAATACCGCGAGGCTTGCTGGCAGCTTTCACTGTTTTGCTCACTTGGACTATTATCGTAATGCTTTTTGTTTTGCTTATACCTGTGGTAATGCAGCAGGCAAAAGAAATTGCGGGGATAAATGTGCAGGACATTATTAATAACTTACAGGAACCAATTCAAAAAATAGAAGCCTATATTGATAAATTTGGGCTTCTTGGTAAGGGGAATAATGTTTCGGTTGATGATTATCTTCGCCAAAAGATGGTGGCTTTGATTGATATTTCGAGTGTTTCTGATATTCTTTCATTCATAACGTCTATGTTTGGAAATGTTTTCGTAGCCATTTTTTCTATTTCTTTTATCACTTTTTTCTTTTTGAAAGAGGAAGATTTGTTTACCCGTATGTTACTTTTGTTTATTCCTCAAAAGTACGAAGAGCACACCCTAAAAGCTTTGAATTCGATTAAGCATCTGTTGTCTCGTTATTTTATAGGTATTAGTGTGGAGATTTTTTTAATTATGCTTTTGGTTACTATTGGTTTACTTATTGTTGGTCTGGAATTTCAGCATGCTTTAATTATTGGTGTTTTTGCCGGCTTAATAAATGTTATTCCTTATGTAGGGCCTCTTTTGGGGATTCTTTTTGGCTTATTTATTGGGTTGGCTACTCACCTGAGTTATGATTTTTTTAATCAACTACTTCCGCTTCTTGGTTTTATGACCCTCGTCTTTGTAATTGTTCAGTTGATTGATAATGCTTTGTTTCAACCATTAATTTATAGTAGTAGTGTCAATGCTCATCCTTTAGAAATTTTTTTAGTGATTATGATTACCGCTAATTTAGTGGGAGTGGGCGGAATGATTCTGGCTGTTCCGGGTTATACGGTTCTTAGGGTTATTTTAAAAGAATTTTTTAGCCAATTGAGTGTGGTACAAAAAATAACAGAGAGAATTGATAAGTGAAGAGTGAAGAGTGACAAGTCAGACCTTGAAGCGTGGGCAATAACTCAAGTTCGAGCGTTATTTAATATATATATATAAATGAAAAAAACAATTTTAGTTTTATTGATATTAGTGAGTAGTCAATTGGGTTTTGGGCAGCAGAAAACTGAGAAAATTACTGAAACTTGGAAAAATGGGAATTTAAAGCTCAAAGGTCAGACTGTTGATGGTTTTAAAATCGGCTCGTGGACTTATTACAGCAAAAAAGGAATTCTGGAACAAAAAATAGACTATTTTCTGGATAAAATCAATGGTCATTTGATTTATTATTATCAAAACGGGCACAAGAAGCAAGATGGAGAGTTTAAATTGAATGTTCAGAGTGGATCATACAAAGAATATTATCCTGAGGGAAGTATAAAACTTTCGGGTTTTTATAAAAATGATTTTCGTGATAGTTTGTGGTCTTATTATTCTGAAGATAGTCTTTTGCAAAAACAGGAATATTATTATTCGCCCGACTCGGTGCATCTTATTTATTTTAAGGATAATATAAGTAAGTTAGAGCTGAAGAACGGAGTAGGAGAATTCCGCGAATATTTTGCTGATAATTCAATAAAAACGGATGGCTTTTATAAAAACGGACTGAAAGATTCGCTATGGACGGAACATTATCAGGGTGGGCAAATAAAAGAATTTGGAAATTATCGTTTAGGTAGTAGAGTAGGAGAGTGGAAGTCTTATTTTAATTCAGGCGAACTGAAAAGTGTGATAAATTTAGGCTCGGGTGAAAATACATTTTGGTATCCCAATGGACAAAGACAAATGCAAGGCTATATGCTTGTAGGAAAACGGGATAGTATCTGGCAATTTTGGTATAAAAATGGTCAGTTGCGTCATAAAGGAAAATATAAAAACGATTTACGGCAGTCGCTGCATAAAATGTGGTTTGAAAATGGAAATCCTAAGGCAGAAATCACTTTTGAAAATGATATAAAGAATGGGAAAGCATTATGGTATCTTGAGAAAGGCGGTGTAGATTTTGAAGGCTATTTTAAAAATAACATTCAGGATAGTTTGTGGATTTATTGGCGAAAAAACGGGCATAAAGGCAATGAAGGTTTTTACAAAAATGGAAAAATGAATGGTTTGTGGACTTGGTGGTATGCGAATGATTCTATTTGGAAACAAGGTAGTTACGTGCAGGGTAAGAAAAATGGGCGATGGCTGGTTAAGTATGAAAACGGTCAAATTTATTACACTGGAAACTATTTGTCCGGTTTGGAACAAGGTTTATGGAAAATGTGGTTTGGAGATGGCACGAAAAAAATGAAAGGCTATTTTGACCATGGGATGCAGGATAGTATATGGATAGAATGGTATCCCAACGGGAGAATGAAATATCAGTTAAATTTTAATCATGGTATGAAAGACGGTGTTTGCGTGTATTACAGTGATAATGGCCGGATGGAATTAAAAGAAAGTTATAAAAATGGAGTATTAAATGGTATCCGGGAGACTTATAATAAAGATGGATTATTGAGTATCAGCGGTAGATATCTTGCTGGTGAGAAGAATGGAACCTGGATTTATTACGATCGCTATGGGCAAAAAGTACGGCAGGAAAATTATAAATTCGGGCAACAAGAGGGAGAATGGATAATCTGGGGACGAAATCGCAAAATAGAGCAGCTTAACCATTATAAAAAGGGTAAATTAAATGGGAAAATGACTCTTTATAAGGCGGATGGTCAAATTTTGTTTCAAGCAGTATATGAAAATGGTAAAAAAAATAAAGTTTTAATAGATAATAGACAGAAACCCAAAAGTAGGTATTAGAAAATTCAAAGAGGGGAAAGTACTTATGGATTTCTATTAAAAAATTAAATGCATCGAAGTGTGTAGTAATATCGGTCGGACGGTTTTATGATTAATAAAGGTAAATGAGGTAGTTGTTTTCTTGTGATTTTAATAAAATTAGCCATCCGGTTTTTTGAATGAATTATAAATTAATTAATAAAAATTATGGTAGTAGAGTATTTTAAGTCAGTAGTTTGTCCTCGGTGCATAAATGTATCGAGAGAATTAAAGCGTTTGGAAAAAGAAAATCCGCAAATAGAAATTAAGCAGATTGAAGTGATAACAAACATGAATTATGCTAAAAGTATGGGAATAAAGGGTATTCCTGTTCTGAAAATTGGTGATTCACTTCTTGGAGGCGGTATTATTCCATCGAAGAATGTGCGCGAGTTTGTCCTGTCTCATTTGAAAGAGAATTGATACCGAATCGGTATCCTATTTTTATGCATTTTTTTGTAGTAGTTTGATTGAAAATGAAATAACAAAGTCTTTTTCGCTAT
>CAYQXT010000388.1:0-3650 GCA_964421365.1 uncultured Bacteroidaceae bacterium | reverse complement strand
AAATTATCATCAGCAAGTCAATATAATGCTCCATTCGGTATTGTATCAAATAGCGCTTTGGCAAAATGCGAAGTATGCGTATCTGCCCCTTTAGCCGAAGGAAAAACATCAAAAGCGGCATATAGGGATTTTATGCTTTTCATGCTTTGGCTATGGGTTGAAATTGTTTATAGGCAGTGCCAATTATTCCTAAGAAATTTTTTAGTGGATAAACGGCCTCTTTTTCTCTTGAAATGTTTTGGTCTTTTTTTGTGAAAATATAATTTTTTGCATCTTCTGTAAGGAAGGTAGTATCCTCGGTTACTTTTTTAAAGCGGTTTTTTGGAAAGAAAATAATTATCTTACATTCGTTTTTTATTTTATACTTCGTTTTGGTTTTTAGTTTGCCGCTGGTGCTTATTTTTGTGATTTTTGCTTTTCGAATTTTATCAGAGAGTTTAAAACTAAGTTCCACTCCATTGAGTATTTTTACATTTGCTTCAATGCGTTGAATATAATAGTAATAATGCGTCCGGCTGCGAACTCCTCTTGGTCGGGGACTTACTTTTACCTTATTCTGAAAATAGGCTTTTCCTATTCCCTTGTTCATATCCATTTCTATGCTCATTCTGTTTTTCTCGTTTGTTTCCTCTCTGATAATTAGGAGAAGAGGATGCAAAAAACTACGAAGTGTATTATTTATATCTCTGTGTAATCGAAGGTAGAGAATCAAAACAATGACAAAGAAGGGAATCCCAACGAGGAAAAAGGAAAGGAAACCAAAAATGAAAAGCATGATAATTAATTCCTTACGAGCTTTGTCGCCATAAGTGTCATATTCGGCAATTTGATTGAGAAAATCTAGCCAAGCTTTTAGTTTGCGCTTGTCTTCTATCTTTTTGAGCCGAACAAATTCTTTCTGTTTTTTATTTAGTTTATTTATAGATGACAGTGCTTTAAATAATTTCATAAGTCTTATTTTTGTAAGCTAAGTTAACCTTTTTTTGGATTTATAGAAATTAATTTGCAAATTGTTAACTTAAAAAGTTAGAGTATAAATGAATTTGCAAATAGCATCGGATTTTTGCAGATAAATTTTGTACAATTTTTTTTATGATAATAATGAGTCCTGTATAAAAAGGTAAATTTGAATCGAAATCGCTTAGACGGCTTCATTCATCAATTGTAAGTGAGCTGTCTGTTTTTACAGTTTTAATAGATTTATCCGTCCGATCAGTTTTTAGACCGAACTCAATAATTATTAAGAATAAATAGGTATCATATTATGCAAAAAAATAGTTCAATGAAATCAAAATACAAATTTTATCGTTTACATTTTATTCACCCCGGAGGTACTTCCAGAGGAGTATTGCATTATAAAGATACCTATATCATAGATATTTGGAATTCAGAGAAGCCGGAATGGCAGGGTAGGGGCGAAGCTGCCCTTTTTCGAGGTCTTAGTGCCGATGATGTACCTAATTATGAGGAGAAACTAGCCGAAGTGTGTGAAAATATTGATGACTATATCCAGAATTACCGGCAAAGTTTGCAGCAGTTTCCGTCTATACAATTTGGACTGGAAACCGCTTTGGCCGATTTAGAAAATAGGACGAAGCACATTTTGTTTCCTTCCGAATTTACCGAAGGGAAAAAAGGCATTCGTATCAATGGGCTGATTTGGATGGGAAACCCCGAATATATGCGAAATCAGATCGACAATAAGTTAAACAAGGGCTTTAACTGCTTAAAAATGAAAATTGGTGCCATTGATTTTGAAACCGAATTGGTTATCCTGAAAAGTATTCGCAATAGATATAGTGCTGATACTTTGGAGTTACGCGTGGATGCTAATGGAGGGTTTGCTCCCGATGAGGCTTTAACTAAATTAGCCCGTTTGTCGGAAATTAAGCTACATTCTATCGAGCAGCCTATTAAAGCAGGACAATGGAGCAAAATGGCCGAACTTTGTCGAAAAACGCCTTTGCCTATTGCTTTAGACGAGGAATTAATTGGCGTTTTTGAGTTATCGAAGAAGCAGGAGCTTTTGGAAGCCATAAAGCCTCAATATATTATCTTAAAACCAGCTTTGGTCGGAGGTTTCTCAGGTGCCGAAGAATGGATTAAACTAGCTAGTAAGTCGGCTATCGACTGGTGGGTAACTTCTGCCTTAGAGAGTAATATTGGTCTAAATGCGATTGCTCAATGGACTTTTAAATTACAAAATCCTTTGCCACAAGGTTTGGGTACCGGACAGGTATTTTCTAATAATTTTCCTTCGCCTTTAAACTTAGCCAGTGATATGCTTAGGTTTGACGTTCATACCGAATTGGTATCGTGCTAGTTATGCATGTTTTTGTAATATTTTGATTATAAATGAAATAATAAAATCTTTTTCGCTATTTTGATAGCGGTTTGGGAGCTATAGTTTGTTAAACTTTACGAAAGTTTGAACTTATAATAAAAGAGTCTTGTATAAAAAGGTGAATTTGAATCGAAATCGGTCGGACGGCTTCATTAATCAATTGTAAGTGAGCTGTCTGTTTTTACAGTTTTAATTAATCTATCCGTCTGACCGGTTTTTAGACCGAACTCATAAAAAAAGCCCAAACTTTCGTTTGAGCTTTTAGTTGTTAAGCTAATATTAGAATTTGTAGCGATAATCTTTAATGTCTGCCTTCTCTTCGAGCGCCTGATAAACCTGATAAGTAGCTCGGGCTTGAATATCTCTGTTCATTTGAGTTAATTCACTGCTAAATACACCGGTATTAGCCTCCTGGCGGTTAGCAACTGTAATAACATAAACGCCGGCCAAACCTTTTATTGGTATTGATAACTGACCTTGGGGGAGAACAAATGATGCTGCATTTACTTTTGGCTCTAAACCAATTCCTGGAACCTGAAAACCGGAAAATGTAACATCGTTGGCAATACGAACGGGTATATTAATCGTGTTGCCAAATGTGGTAATATCTTTTATTCCACTCATTTTTGCCTTAAAATCAGTAGAAATTTTTTCAGCCTTTTTTTGTTTCCGTACTTCGTTTTTTATCTGAATTTTTACCGTGTTTAGTGGAGCAATTCCTTTTTCTCTTACTTGGGTCAAGTAAGCAACAATGTATTTATCGCCTTCTTCAAAAACCGGATTATTCTTTTCGCCGGTATTTAAAATAATATCTCCATTTTCGGTGGCATAAGCTCCTTTTATTAAATCATGTGCATTCTCAATTCCTACAAATTGTGTTGCACTGGGTAAAATATTGTTGGCAACAAGTTTATGATACTTATATTTTTGAATATTTTCGTTAAATTTATCTGCCGTATTGCTTTCAATAGCAAATTTGGAGGCTTGTTTATATATATCGGAACGGGTTTTCTCTGATGCGTCTAAACTGCGTGCTACTGTGGCGATTTGTACTTTTTTTACTTTGTCTTTTCGGTCTAGCACTTTTATTAGATGAATACCATATTGACTTTTAACCACCTTCAGACCATTAATTTTTGCTTCCTGACAGGCTTGGTCGAATTCGGGAACCATAACTCCCTGATTAAACCAACCTAAATCGCCGCCTTTTGCTGCTGAAGCTTTATCTTGTGAGTACTTTGCTGCAATAGCGGCAAAATTTGCTCCTTTTTCAATGAGGTCTTTTAGGCTGTCTATTTTTGCTCGG
>CAYQXT010000387.1:0-3678 GCA_964421365.1 uncultured Bacteroidaceae bacterium | reverse complement strand
GAAGGAGAAGGACTGCGGTCTTTCCAAACGGCATATATTGGAAGCTGTATCGTTTTAGTTTCGCCGAGAGTAGGTATAATGGGGATAAATTGTTTCGATTTATTCAGATAAGAGATAACATTCTGCTGTTTTTCAACCTCATTTTTTCCGGCAATTTCAAAAGTAATCATCGCACCGTACCCCTTATCGGCAAATAATTGATAAGCAACAGGGAAAGAATTATCATTTTTAAGTCCGGGATAGATAATCTTTGAAATTTGGGGATGTTTTTCCAGATATTGAGCTAGAAGCAGAGCATTTTGATTATGTTTTTGTATTCTAAGCTCAAAGGTATCCAACTGCTCACTCAATCGCGAGGCATCATCGGGACTCATAATAGCTCCTGTCCATTTTCTGTATTCAATGGCTTGGTACAAAAGGCTTTTATCATTTCCACATAGCACACCGGCCGTAATACTTCCGTGCCCCGACAGATACTTGGTCACACTATGGACTACCAAATCAGCCTCATCATAGAGAGGTTTCCAAAGATAAGGGGTAGCAAAAGTATTATCCACAATAATCTGAACCTTATATTTTTTTGTCAGTTGGATTATTGCTTTCCCATCGGAAACGATTAAAAAGGGGTTGGAAACTGCCTCAAAATAAAGAATATCATAGTCTCCTGTTTTTAAAAGAGTTTCCAGTTTGTCTAAACGAAAGACATTATTATCCGGATAAAAAATATCAAAATCAACTTTTCGTTTCTCTTTCAGCACATATTTCATATACGAAAGGGTTCCTCCATATATTTCACTAAAAAAAAGAATTTTTTTGCTTTTATCATGAGGCAAAATACTCAGAGAAGCATCAATACTAGCCATTCCTGATGCACTTAGGATAGCCCAATCACTGCCTTCTATATCGGCAAGTTTTTGTTCGGCTGCACTTACAGTTGGATTACGATAACGAGAATAGATAAAATTTTCGGGCTGCCATGAATTTTTTTTTTCTCCTGCAAAAATCTGCTCAATTTGCTCCAAACTATCAAAACAAAATCCGGCCTCTCTATAAACCGGTATCTTAGAATTATTTACTTTCATTTGTTTTATTCGTTTATACCGTTCCGGTATCGCATTTTTTATGTTTAATTTTTCTTATTTAGCGTTTTCCAAACCTTCCTTCGTTTTATTTACGAATCTAATTCTTTTTTTTTATCAGCTTAAAAGGGATTTTTGTAAAATCTTTAAATTCTTCTCCAATTTCAAATATATCAGCATCATGCATATCATAAAACCAGTTTATTTGAACCATTGCTCCCGAATTAGAAATGCTCTCTAATATTTTTAATATCTCGTGCAACATTTTGGAAGAAGCTGTATTTATATAATCTAAGTCAAAATTAAACGTAGTAAGCTTACAGGGATTTTCTTTATATTTTCCAAGCCATTCCAAGGATGGTAGATACACAATTTCGGTATTTTCGGGCATAGAAATACCTTTAACACTCATAATACCAGTGTTATTATCAAATTCAAAATCAGGCTTTGAGCTATTTCCTTTCTGGTTAAATATAGTCATTGGTGTTTTCTTTATTTCAATATTATTTAAAAAATATTTCATTATACTCTCAAGTTGGTATATAGTCTTAACAATATCTATGCAAAAATAGTTGCTTTCGCTTAAATTCTATCTACTTTTTTCATTCCCTTTATGTTAATTAGCTTAGTAATAAGGTTATTTAGATTATAAATTTGTGGATAATATATTTCTATTTTCCCATTAAAAATACGCTGATCGGACTCAAACTGGATACTACGCATATTAATATGTAGCTCGTTGGCAATGATGGCCGTAATTTGATTGACAATTCCCATTTTATCTGTACCACTAAAAACAATAGTAGTTAAACTAGCTTTTAATTTCTGATTTTTCCATTTTACTTTCCGTTTCTTATTCGGGTGATTTTCAAAAACACACAGCGCAATAGAACATTTTTTTGTGTGAGCAATAACTTCGGTATTAGATTTAAGTCCGATTATCTCCTGACCGGGTAAGGGCATACAACACTGCGCTATTTCAATATTTTCCTTTACAGGGCAATCTTCATCCAAACAAAGAATTTTCCAGAAATTGATTTTTTTTTCTTTAGAGCGTTCTTTGAGAATATTAACTATTTCTTCATCAGAGATTCTGGCCGTATCCAGCTTATAATATAATTGGTCTTTAGTACCTACCTGATATGCCTGTGCTAATTTACGATAAATATAATTATCGAAAAATATATTCAATTCTGTGGTGATTCGTTCCAGACGGCGATACCCGCTAAGAATATGTGCCTTTCGTTCTTTTTTGAAACTTAAGCGCAAATGTTCTTTTGCTCTTTCTGTTTTAACAATATCTAGCCATTCTCTTTTGGGTTGTTGAGTTTTTGAACTCAAAATTTGTATCTTATCCCCTGATTTTAAAATATGTTTGGGTGGCACAGTCTGGTGATTTACCTTAGCCCCTATGCAGTGTAAACCTAACTCGGTATGTATCTGAAAAGCAAAATCAAGAACGGTGGCATTACTTTTTAGTTTTATAATTTCATTCTTAGGTGTAAATACATATATATCAGGATATAAAATAGAAGATTTAAAATTATCCAGAATTTCATAAGGGTTCTCAGAAGAGAATTCTTTCAATCCTTGTAATTTTTTAATTAGCTTATCGAAAGGGGTTTCTTGTGAGCTATAACCTTTATATTTCCAGTGTGCCGCCATTCCCAATGTAGCTAACTCGTCCATCCGGCGAGAGCGAATCTGCACTTCTACCCATTTATTATCATTTCCTTTTACTGTAACATGTAGCGCTTCATATCCGTTTTCTTTGGGTTTACTAATCCAGTTTCGGATACGTTCTAATTTGGGCGAATAAATGTCCGTCACCAAACTAAAAATATTCCATGACTGGGTAATTTCAGAGAGTTCGGTTATGGGGTCGAATATGATCCGAATAGCATAAATATCATAAATTTCATCGAAACGAACATGTTTCTTCTGCATTTTGTTCCAGATAGAATAAATTGATTTAATCCGACCATCAATGTCATATTTAATACCTTGGTCATCCAAAGCAGCCATAATAGGGACACAGAACTTATTAATATCAATCATTCTTTTTTGCTCAGTACCTTCTAAGCGACCAGCGATATAATTATAAATATCGGGCTGAAATAATTTAAAACTCAAATCTTCCAGCTCGGTTTTTACATCGTAAAGTCCGATTCTGTGTGCCAAAGGAGCAAAAACATCTAAAACTTCGGCAGCAATTTTTTTAGTGAGTAAGTTAGTTTCCTTTTCAGATAAAAATCTCAGTTCCTGAAGTTTGCGGGCAAGAATAATAAAGGTAACCCTTATATCGTAAGAGATGGTCAGCAACAGATTTCTTACATCTTCTACTTTATTTTTAGGATTATCACTCAATCGAGTAGGAATACGCATAAGCGTTTGAACAAGGTCGGAGATTTTCTCCTGATATTGCTTTTGGATGTCTATATCTTCGAGAATACCAAAGCCTTTTATGGAATAAAATAAGACTGAGATTACCGTTTTAGTCCCCAGATTAAGTTCATCAACAAGAATTTCGGCTATTTCGATTGCTTTTTTAAGCACTACTTGGCCAAACACATCTTCGGTAAGCCTTAAAACATCACTG
>CAYQXT010000386.1:0-3682 GCA_964421365.1 uncultured Bacteroidaceae bacterium | reverse complement strand
GTCTATTGATGTAACAGGTACGGCAACCGTGGCTAAAATTGAATATTTTATCGGAAACAAACTCACATACATTGATTACATATCGCTGTATAAATTTAAAACCGGCTGGAAAATGGTGAATAAGATATTTTATAAACTTTAATACCAAGCATGATAAAAAAAATAATACTAACGATCGCTGTTACAATCACTTTAATGGGCATTGGCAGAAGCCAGGAAAAACAGAATCAAAACGCAGAAATACTAAATATTGTTTGGGAAACCATGAACACGCAGTATTTTGATTCTACATTCAACGGGTTGAACTGGCAAAAGGAATATGATCATTATAAACCAATTATTACATCCTGCAAAACGATGGATTCGCTTTACTATTATCTAAACCAGATGCTTTTTAAACTCGGAGTTTCACATTTAGGCGTAGTCCCACCCGGAGAAGCTGATTTGGTTGGAGATCCCCAGCTTTTTCTTGATGGAACGTTAGGAATAGACATCAGGTATTTAAAAGGTGAAGCGATAATAATTTCTGTAAAGAAGAATTCATCTGCTTACGAGGCCGGAATCAAACCCGGGTTTACACTTATTGAAATAAATGGTAAAACAATAGACCAAATTGTTAAAAAAAGAGAATCCGAACCAACACCCCCTTTTAATCAAAGAAATCTAAAATCAATGATTACACAGGATATTATCAGGGAGCTTTACGGCACGCCGGGTGATACGGTGAGTCTTAAGTATTTGGATGCAGATAATTTAAAACACAATATTAAAATTACACTAAAGAAAAGATCGATCAAAAAAGTCTCTTTATTGCCCGGTTTACTGAAGATTTACGCATCGATTAATACAAGAGTAATTAATAATAAGACTGGATACATTCGTTTTAATGTTTTTCATCCCGTGATTTTAGACTCAATAGTAAACATTATTCATAAATACAAAAACTTACCGGGTATCATTATTGACATAAGAGGAAATCCTGGTGGAGATTTTAATACAAGAAAAACGATAGCTGAACAATTTGTTACTAAACGGACATTGTTTTGGCAATATCTGTCGCGCAACGGGATTCGGAAAGTGTTTCTGAATCCGGCTAAAGAGCCATACACCGGGAAATTAGTCATATTGGCGGACGGATTAAGTGGTTCTTCAAGTGAGGAATTTGCCGGAGGGATGCAGGCAATTGGAAGAGCAACAATTATTGGTCAGCCAACGGCAGGTAAAGTCTTAACAATGAAAGTTGTTCAATTACCAAAAGGGGGTTTGTTTGTTTATCCTGATGCGCAAACCAGAACCGCGAATAATAAAGTGTTAGAAGGAATCGGAGTAGTTCCGGACATAAAGGTTAAATTAAATAAAAAGGATTTATTGAAAGGAATAGATACACAGCTTGAAGAAGCCATAGAATTTTTAGTAAATAAAGACGAAAATAACGCAATTAAAATCAAACAAACTAACGAGGGCAATTTTTATAAGCACTTGAAAAAACCGGAATTATTTTTTCTCCTTAAGAAGTTATATTTTTAAAGTTGGTAATTTGAAATAAAGTAATCCAGATACTCCGGAAATATTTGTAACAAAGTCAGGGTGATTTTGTTCATTTCTTGTAACAAAGTCAGGGCAACTTTATTTTTCGTTATTATTTCCGCTTCATCGCCAGTTTTGTCCTGCGGATGCCATCATAAGCAAACAGGGCACTGACTACGGCTCCTCCCGTGGATTTGTAAATCATAAGATACCCGAAACTCTTTCGGAGATGAGAGGCTTTTGTTATACAGGATAAGTTATTTTGTTACAACACGAGTATTATTCTTGCATTTCAAGAAATATTTTGTATTTTTGTCTTGCATTTCAAGAAAGCTATAAAATGGTATCCAAAGAACTTTTAAAAGAGATTATTGTTTATTATCAAAATACTATTCCGGCCAATTTGGTAAAAAGAGATATTCAACTGCCTTTGGAGGGGAAAAAGATAATATCTCTTACAGGAATCCGAAGAAGCGGGAAAACCTATTTATTGTTTGATACGATCAACAGGCTCAAA
Source organism: uncultured Bacteroidaceae bacterium (assembly GCA_964421365.1). GTDB lineage: Bacteria > Bacteroidota > Bacteroidia > Bacteroidales > DYOH01 > CAYQXT01. The sequence goes on along the minus strand of CAYQXT010000386.1, from coordinate 1,638 downwards.
CAAAATAATATTGCTCCCGAAGAAATAATCTATATCAACTTTGAGGATGAACGCATTAACTTTAAACAGGAGGAATTGGATTTAATTTTACAGGTATGCTATGAGCTATATCCGGATACTAAGCCGAATAATTTTTGGTTTTTTTTCGACGAAATACAAAATATCCGGGAGTGGGAAAAGTTTATGAGGCGAATTTATGATACGGTTACCAAAAATATATTTATTACAGGTTCCAACTCTTTTTTCCTTTCAACGGATATTGCGACTTCCTTACGAGGACGAACACTTACCTATGAGGTATTCCCATATAATTTTAATGAGTATCTGAAGCATCTTGATGTTAATACAAATTATTATTTGCCTGCACAAAAAGCTGTTATTATCAATCATTTTAAAAACTATCTGAAAAACGGTGGGTTTCCTGAAACTACTGGAAATGAATGGAATAAAAACCTTGATATTTTACGAAATTATTTTTACGTAATGCTTTACAAAGACCTCATCGAGAGATATGGCATTTCATCAACCGCAGTTTTAAAGTATTTTATTGAAAAGCTGGTTGTAAACATTTCAAAACCTTTTTCTATCAACAAAATTTACAATGAATTGCGTTCACAAGGATTTAAACTTGACAAGAACCTTTTATATGAATTACTTATTTATATTGAGAATATTTATCTGGCATTCAGAATTTCAAAATTCGATTATTCATTAGTTAAGCGCTCAGCTTCGGAGAAAAAAGTTTATTTCATTGATAACGGTATGATAAATTCCCTGTCGCTGGCATTTTCTTCCGATTATGGTAAGCTGCTTGAAAATGCAGTCTTTCTTTATCTTCGCTCAAGATACGGAGATCTTTTTTCAGACAATATCTTTTTTTATAAAAGCAGTAAAAATAAAGAATGTGATTTTGTTTTGTCTGATGGAAAAAAGATTGTAGCAGCTATTCAGGTTAGTTATACTCTTCATGATCCGGAAACGCTCAAAAGAGAAATTGCAGGACTTGAAAATGCGGTAAAAAAATTTAATCTAAAAAAAGGCATTATTATTACCGCAGAACAGGAGTTGGACGTGAAAAATATCGGATTTTTGATTGAAGTAATTCCAGCTTATAAGTTTTTCTTAGATAATAGTTTTGATTTTTAAACGATTTATCCCTGTTTTCCTATCACAGGTCTGTGAACAAACAGGGCAGGTGCCACGAAAAACAGTCTGTCTTATCCTCACAAGAACTCACAGAATGATTGTCAAAACGCTTTAACGTTGTAAAATAATCAATGCACTCCCGAAATGTTTGTAACAAAGTCAGGGTAACCCGGCTCTTTTCCTTTATTATTTCCGCTTCATGGGTAGTTTTGTCCTGCGGATGCCATCGTAAGCAAACAGCGCATTAGCTACAGCCCCTGCTGTGGGAACCAGTCCGATTTCGCCGATGCCTTTGGCGCCGTAAGGGCCGACCGGGTCTTTTACCTCCACGCCAATGACTTTAATTTCAGGTGTTTCGTGGGCACGCAATATCTTCAAATCACGTATGCGGTCGCTCACCAGATAGCCGTCTTTCATGGGTAGCTCTTCCGTAAGCGCATAACCCAGTCCCATGTGCACGGCTCCCTGAATCTGTCCTTCAAAAAGCATGGG
>CAYQXT010000385.1:0-3693 GCA_964421365.1 uncultured Bacteroidaceae bacterium | reverse complement strand
AATGAAAGAGCTGATTACTAACCATACCTTGGGATAATTACTAATGAATAATTACAAATTATTACTTCCGTTCTGTGGAAAATAATACTTAGCTTTCCATGTAAATTTGAACATTATTGAGTATTAGATAGAAAGAAAATTCGTAATAATTCGTATAATCTGTGTTTCTATTTTGTTCAATTTTATTAGTAGTTGTTTGTAGTTCATAACTAAATTTAAAATGATGAAAAATATATTTATATATACCGAAATAGAGGATGGCATTGTGGCCGATGTCAGTCTCGAACTTTTTTCCAAAGGGAAAAAATTAGCTCAGGAATTGGGTGTAAAACTTTGTGCCATAGTTATTGGTGCTAATCTAAAAGGAATAGAAAAGCAGATTTATCCTTATGGGGTAGATATTATCTATAAAAGCGATGATGAACGTTTGGAAATTTATCAAAATATGCCTCATGCAGAGATTGTTTCTAACTTATTGAAAGAATATCAGCCCCAGATAGTGCTTTTCGGTGCCAGTTCCATAGGACGTGATTTAGCCCCGAGAGTTGCTTCTACTGTTCGATGCGGGTTAACGGCCGATTGTACCAGTTTGGTTATTGGCGACCATTACGTTAAACGTACCGATACTAAATACGAAAATCTTTTATATCAGATTCGCCCCGCTTTTGGCGGAAATATTATTGCTACCATTATTAATCCTGAAATGCACCCGCAAATGGCAACGGTACGTGAAGGTGTAATGAAAAAAGAAATTTTTGAAGCCGGCTATCAAGGCAAAATTGTAGATATTGATGTTTCTGAAATTTTAAATGATAGCCATTTTGTGGTGAAAATCATTGAAAGACATATCGAAAAGCGTAAATTAAACCTTAATGCAGCACCAATAATTGTTGCCGGAGGTTATGGCGTAGGCTCAAAAGAGAATTTCCAGTTGCTCTTTGATTTGGCAAAAGTTCTGGGTGGCGAAGTAGGTGGCTCCCGCGCCGCTGTTGATGCAGGGTTTATTAAACACGAGCGACAAATAGGACAAACCGGTGTTACCGTTCGTCCAAAACTCTACATCGCCTGTGGAATATCGGGTGCAGTACAGCATCGTGCCGGTATGGAAGAATCGGCTATTATTATTTCAATAAATACAGATAGCAATGCTCCAGTCAACAAAATAGCCGATTATAATATCAAAGGCAGTGTAGCTGATATACTTCCCAAAATGATTAAATATTATAAAAAAAATTCTAAGTAAAGCATCATGGAAAATTTTTATACCGATAATAAAGACCTCAAATTCCATCTACAACATCCATTGATGAAGCGTATTGTGGAATTAAAAGAACGTGATTTTGCAGACAAAAATCAATACGATTATGCTCCTATGGATTTTGAAGATGCCATGGATAGCTACGATAAAGTAACCGAAATTGTAGGAGATATTTCAGCTAAAATTATTGCTGAAAATGCTGAAAGTGTAGATAAAGAAGGACCACGCGTAGAAAATAGACGCGTAATTTATGCCAAAGGAACCGCCGAAGACCACGAAGCATTGACTCAAGCCGGATTAATCGGAATGACCTTGCCTCGCAAATATGCTGGACTAAATTTTCCAATTACAGCCTATGTAATGGCCGGAGAAATCATCTCACGGGCTGATGCCGGTTTTGCTAATATCTGGGGCTTACAGGATTGTGCCGAAACAATTTATGAATTTGCCGATGAGGATATCAAAAGCGATTTATTGCCGCGTTTTAGTAAAGGAGCTACGGCTGCCATGGATTTAACAGAGCCAGATGCCGGTTCCGACTTGCAAGCCGTGCAATTAAAAGCTCATTTCGATAAGGATAAAAACAAGTGGTATCTGAATGGAGTAAAGCGCTTTATTACCAATGGAGATGCCGAAATTTCACTTGTTTTAGCCCGTTCAGAAGAAGGAACTTCTGATGGACGCGGATTATCTCTTTTTGTGTTTGATAAAGATGACAAAGCACTTACGGTACGTCGTGTAGAAAATAAGTTGGGTATAAAAGGCTCACCTACTTGTGAATTAGTTTTCAGAAATGCAGAAGCCAAACTTATTGGTGACCGTAAAATGGGCTTAATTAAATACGTAATGGCTCTGATGAATGGCGCTCGTTTGGGTGTTGGTGGACAGTCGGTTGGTATCTCTGAGGCGGCTTATCGCGAAGCTATTAAATATGCCAAAGAGCGGGAACAGTTTGGCAAGGCAATTATACAATTTCCGGCTGTTTATCAGATGCTTACTTTGATGAAAGCTAAATTACAGGCTTCTCGTTCACTTTTATACGAAACATCGCGATTTGTAGATATTTACAAAATTCTTGAAGATATTATGTCTGAGCGCAAGCTCACACCCGAAGAGCGTAAAGAAATGAAACGTTATAAGAAAATGGCCAGTTTTTATACGCCTTTGATTAAATTTATGGGGAGTGAGTATAGCAACGAAATAGCCTACGATGCCCTTCAGATACATGGAGGAACCGGATTTATGAAAGATTTCCCCATTGAGCGTATTTACCGAGATGCCCGGATTACTACTATCTACGAAGGAACTTCGCAATTGCAGGTTGTGGCTGCTATAAAAGGTGTTACAACTGGATTTTTTACGGCACAAATGGAGGCTTATGCCGAGCAGATAAACGATCATGAATTGGATTATTTGAAACGCATACTTGACGATATGACAGAAGAATATAAGGAAACCGTTGCAAAAGTGCTTGAAGTAAAGGATGCTGAATATATAGATTTTCACGCTCGTAAAATGGTGGAAATGGCGGCGCGTATTTTTATGAGTTATTTGTTGCTGCTCGATAGCCTTAGAGACAGTGAATATCGGAAAACGGCCGAGGTATATATCAAATTTGTGAGAGGACAAAATGCTGAAAACGCTACTTATATTGCTCATTCGGAATTAAAAGATTTAGGTTTATTTAAAATGGCTTAAAATGGGATTTGTATTAAGGAATCAGGATTCTGAAATTAAATGTATTGTAGAGTTGCATTTGTAATTATTATTGGGGAGAATGAGCGGGCTTTCCGCATATACTCCCCCTTGCCTCAGCCCAGCAAAACATCGGCAAAAAAAGAGTTTCGCTTGACGCAACACTCTTTTTTACCGTGTTTTGATGGGCTTTTGTCTGTGGTGGGGTCACTACAAGCCCTTGCGCAACCGCACTATAAGCAAAGTTCTTACTTATGAAATGCAAAAATCATAGTATCAATGAATTCGGTTTAAAAAACGGTCGGACGGATAGATATATTAAAACTGTAAAAATAGACAGCTCACTTAGAATTGATTAATGAAGCCGTCCGACCGATTTCGATGCAAATTTACCTTTTTATACTGGATTCATGAATGATTTTCTTGAGTTTCCTCAAAAATCTTCAAAAAGCAATTCCAACTGATTTTTCGGTATTTCAGATGGCTTTTTAGTGATATATTCTATGCCGTATTTATTACTGTAAAGGTAATTGTAAATTCCGTCAGCCATTGCATAATTGTAAAAAACAGGTATTCCAAAAAATCTTTTCAAAAATCATTTTCAATTTAAGGTTTTTTTCGACATAAACGGAGGTGAAATAAGCTATTGCAAGAACTAAAACAACTATATTCCTGATGCCGACAGAACTTCTTACTCTCACATCTTCAAGATTATAGCTTTGTTTTATATATCTAAAAAC
>CAYQXT010000384.1:0-3703 GCA_964421365.1 uncultured Bacteroidaceae bacterium | reverse complement strand
TTTTGCATTGGGGGTTTGGATTAGATGTTATTTCCAAAGATTTTGAACTGAGTCTGATTATTATTGTTGTTTGGGCTACTCTTTTCTGGCTAACGGTAACTTTTCTTACTTCGCCTACTGATAACAGCAAATTGCAGTCTTTTTATGCCAAAGTACATCCCGGTGGAGTGGGGTGGAAGCCTATTTCCAAACAAATGCCCGAAGTAAAAAGCGATAGCGGCTACGGACGACTATTTGTAAACTGGGCTTTGGGCATTGTTCTGGTTTTATTCAGTCTCTTTGGTTTTGGTGAAATTATTTTTCACGATTATTTTAGCGGCGTTATTTACATTGTCATAGGAATCACAGCCGGATATTTTATTTATCGAAATTTTGATAAAACCGGCTGGGGAGAGGTTTAAGTGAAGAATGAAAGGAGAACACTTTTAAATAAATAGATTATGAAAGAAGAGATTCGTAAAATAAATTTTGCTACTTATCATTACAACAGGGAAGTGGTATTGCTTATTGAGGAGTGGACTAAGTAAAACCATCAAATGACGATTGATGCGTATAAGGAGGAGATGGATGCCTATTTAAAGATTGTTGAAGATAGAAAAATGAGTTCGGTCTAAAAACTGGTCGGACGGATAAATAAACTATAAAAATAGACAGCTCACTTACAATTGATTAATGAAGCCGTTCGACCGATTTAGATGCAAATTCACCTTTTTATACTGTACTCATAAATTACCTTTACATCGTCTTAAAAAATAGTTTTTATACTCGACTCCTAAATTATTTGCAAAAAAACAAAGCAGAAACAAATAGTCAGGGATTTACTCGAAAGAAAAGCCATACTTACGAGTAATATTAATTTAGGCGTTTCAAAATTTGCTCTTTATCCTGATCTATCTGAGTCTGAAGCTTTTTTAGAACAAGCGTATAAGCCTCGAATTTAGACTTGGGTATAGCACCACGGCTAGAATAGCCGTAATACATAGCTACCGGTACTTTTACCGTTACATAAGCACTGTAATGCGCTATTGCCTGATTATCCTTATCGAAAATATCAGCATTCATTCCGAGAGAGTATTTGGTAATACTCACCGGCATTCCCAATAAATTCAAAGCACCAAAAGAACAAATCGACAAGAAGAAAAATGAGCCGAAATAATCCTCCTGTTTGTAATAACGCGTTAGCTTTATCTTTCCTATCTCTTTGCCGTAGCGCGAACAAATATGGTCATAGATAAAATTTTGAGCAAAATAAACAGCTTCACGATCATAATCGAGCCTTGTGTATTGTGGCCTTCTTTGGTGGACAAAGATCTCACCACTATCGGCAAAATTATATTGCACATTATTCACCACCGGATAATCCTTGGCATCAATAAAACTCTCCTTGTCGAATGTCACTTTTAACTTAGGTAAAACAGGATGTTCGGTTTCTCCGCTTTGAAGCTGTTGCAGGTCGAAAGAACGACAAGATACTAAACTTACAAAAATGCTAAATAGAAATAAATATTTTTTCATATGTTTAAATTTTTGAGATATAAAATTAAGAAAAAATTGTATCCTTTACATGGAATCACGTGTTCATAAAAAATATTAATAAAGAAAGCTAAAATACTATAAAGGAATGATATTTCCAAAACCTGTTTCAATTTCGTTTTTAACCATATTTTGGATATTTCACCACCCAAACAGCAAAAAATTGGGCAGTTTGCTACCCAATTTTACAATTAGTAATTGCATAAAGGAGTGCAAAAGACAAAACCGCACTCACCGCTTTGTCCTCTTCCTCTATAAATCCGGCATGTCCGGAATTTTCCAACTCAATAATATGGTATTGCTTGGGATAAGGCAGGATATTGCGCATTTCAAAAGGAATAAAATTATCCTCTTTGCCGGCAAAGAACAAAAACGGAACAGGCAAATTATTCAGCACCTGCGAACGGTCTTTACGCATTTTCATGCCCTTGAGCGTGCTGATAATATGATTTTCGGGCAGAGAAGCTGCATATTGCTTTGCCTTCTCTATTTCTTCGCTAAATTTATCCACATTTTTATTGGCAAAAACTTTTGGGAAATGATTACTGTAAATTAATTTTTTCTTACCTTGCAAAAGCAATTTTATCTCCCGGTCGCGGTTCTGCTTTTTCTCCTCGCTATCAGCAAACGGTGCTGAATGAAACAGAGATAGTGCCCAGAGTTTTACAGGAAATAATTCGGCAAAAGCCATAGCCACATAACCCCCCATTGAATGACCTATAACAAAAACCTTTTCCGCTTTCTCGGCTTCTAAAACAGCATTCACCGCTTGGGCCATAAGTTCCATGCTGTTTGCCGGCATAAAAGAGCCGCTTTCTCCATGCCCGGGCAAATCAGGAATAATCAATTTAAAATCAGTACTTAATTTTGTGGCAAAATCTGTCCAAATTTCTTTACTCTCTAAATAACCATGAAGCAAGCAGATTGTCCTCCCCTTTCCAAAAACATTATAAATAATTTGCACTCCTTTGTCTTCAATTCTTTTTTTTATCATACTAATTACTATTATATTATAAATAGGCCATCGTTATTTAGATTGTTTCTAAATAACCCCCAGATGTTTTTTAACATTTTATTTACTTATCTAAGCATTTATATTTGTCCGAAACGAATATATAAATAATTTTTAAAATAAAAATTATGAGTGGATTTTTAAGTTCTTCTATTGGAAAGAAATTCCTGATGAGTATCACAGGACTGTTTCTGATTACATTTCTTGCGGTGCATCTAACGCTAAATTCATTTTTGATGTTTGATAGCAGTGGCGAATTATTTAATATCGCTGCAAACTTTATGGCTACCAATTGGGTAATGCACGTTTTGGAGCCGATTCTGGCACTGGGTTTTATTGTGCATATTATTTATGCTCTAATTGTACAAATCCAAAACTGGAGTAAGCGTCCGGTTAAGTATTCTCAAAAGGATCAGAAAGATACGAGTAAATGGAGTTCTCGTAACATGATTTATCTGGGTTTATTTATTTTGATTTTCTTAGGATTACATATTGCTAATTTCTTTTGGAGAATTAAATTTGGAGTAATGCCAACGGTTAATTATGGGGGTGTTGAAATGCATGATACCTACAAAATAGTTGCCGGCTTATTTGAAACCTCCGTAGCCTATGATATATTCTATATAGTAGGTTTTATTTCTCTTGGATTACACCTGAATCATGCATTATGGTCTGGCCTGCAAACTATTGGATGGAGTAATACCCTTTGGCGTAAGCGTTGGGAAGTTGTTGGCAGCATTTATGCTATTATTATTGCAGTGGGTTTTTCAGCCATTCCAATATATTTTCTTATTAAATAAGTTAGTCATACAAGTAAAAATAAATCATTATGGCAATATTAAATTCAAAAATACCTGAAGGCCCTGTCCACTTAAAGTGGAAAAATTATAAAGAACATCAAAATTTAGTAAACCCGGCCAATAAACGTAAATTAGACATTATCGTAGTAGGTACTGGACTTGCCGGAGCTTCTGCTGCGGCATCCTTTGCCGAAATGGGTTTCATGGTAAAAGCTTTTTGTTATCAGGATAGCCCCAGACGTGCGCATAGTATTGCAGCCCAAGGAGGAATAAACGCAGCCAAAAATTATCCAAACGATGGAGACTCTATTTACCGATTGTTTTACGATACAGTAAAAGGGGGCGACTATCGTTCCCG
>CAYQXT010000383.1:0-3724 GCA_964421365.1 uncultured Bacteroidaceae bacterium | reverse complement strand
GGTATAAAAATTAGGCTATACATATTTTAAGAGTTTAGTATGTTATCAATTATTCTATTTCCTTTTGTTCGCTTCACCTTCGTTAGTTTTCCGTTTTCCGACACTCTAAAATATTTTATGAGTTAGGTCTAAAAACCGGTCGGACGGATAAATTTATTAAAACTGTAAAAATAGACAGTTCATTTACAATTGATTAATAAATCCATCCAACTGATTTCGATGCAAATTCACCTTTTTATACTGGACTCTTTTATTACTTTTTTATTTGGAATTAATGTATCTGCATCTTCTTCTATTTGGATACTTTTATCATCTTCAGCAAATTTAAACAAAAAGTCAAGTAATGCTTTAGCTCTCTTGCTTCTTAAATCAATTTTCAATTTAAAAGTTGCCATAATTTCTTCCTCTTTTTACAAATGTACATAAATTTAGAGGATTGATTCATTTAATTCCATATAAAAAAGCATAAAAAAAGCATCTATCCCGTTGGATAGATGCCTAACTTTAGATAAACAACAAAATACATCAAACGATTAAGAACTTAATTCTCAGGCCTTAATTTGCGTACCGTTTTACCGGCTCTCCAAATTTCAGAGTCTCTAAGTTCTTTTAATTCTTTTTCTAATTTTTCGCGATAATCGGCTTTACTATTAGCTTCTATAACTATTTGTGCTTCTTTTCCGGAAGAAACGCTTTCGTACAATTCATCGAAAACAGGAGCAACTGCATCGCGGAAACGACCTTTCCAGTCTAAAGCACCGCGCTGGGCTGTGGTAGATGTATTGGCATACATCCAATCCATGCCATTTTCTGCCACTAAGGGCATCAAACTCTGCGTTAGCTCTTCTACGGTTTCGTTAAAAGCCTCACTGGGGGAATGTCCGTTTTTACGCAATACATTATATTGCGCTTCAAAAATTCCGGCAATGGCTCCCATTAAAGTTCCCCGCTCACCGGTCAGATCGCTGTACACTTCGTGTTTAAAGCTTGTTTCAAATAAATAACCGCTGCCAACCCCTATACCGAGCGCAATAACACGGTCGAAAGCGCGGCCAGTTGCATCTTGGTTTATGGCATAGCTTGAATTTAAACCTCTTCCTTGCAAAAACATGCGGCGCAAACTGGTTCCAGAACCTTTAGGCGCAATCAGGAAAACATCTACCCCTTTGGGGGGGATTATATTAGTATGCTCGCGGTAGGTGATACCAAAACCATGCGAGAAATACAAGGCTTTCCCTGTAGTTAAATGCTTCTTTACAGTTGGCCAAAGGGTTATTTGTCCGGCATCAGAGAGTAAATACTGAATAATAGTACCTCTTTTGCAGGCTTCTTCTATTTCAAACAGATTCTCTCCTTCTACCCAACCGTCAGCTACGGCTTTCTGCCAAGTTTTAGATTCTCTACGTTGACCGACAATAACATTAAACCCATTATCTTTCAGATTTAAGGATTGCCCAGGCCCCTGAACACCATATCCGATTACTGCTATTGTTTCATTTTTTAAAACCTCTTTGGCTTTTTCCATAGGAAACTCTTCGCGGGTGATTACATTTTCGTCAACACCGCCAAAATTCATTTTTGCCATCGCTTTATTTTTATTACTAATTATTTATTACTAATGACCTTTTCTTAAATTACAAATCACCTCAACAATAACTAATTAGAACAATACTGCACATTCAAAAGCCTTACGACCTTTTGAAGTGTTTTTCATTCTACATTCTTCATTAATACTCAAATGCTTGTTCCATTTCTTGTAAATGTTCTTCGAGAGGCTTCATTGGTTTGGCAATGGCCACTCTGCCCGAACGAATAAATTGTAATAAACCGTGAGGCTCCAAAATGCGTAAAAGCTCTTCGGTTTCGCTTTTATGTCCGGTTTTTTCTATCAGAATATATTCTTCCTCAATGCTTAAAATCCGGGCATGTTGCTCCCTTACAATTTTCTCTAAACTAAAACCTTCCTGTTTGGGTTTAGTGGAAATTTTATATAGCGCTATCTCCTGATATATGATGTCTTTATCCTCATAAACAAATACTTTATATACGCCCACTATTTTCTGAATTTGCTTGGTTATCTTGTCAATAAGGCTTTTCTCTATTTTGACAACCATCGTGAATGTATAAACATCTTTTATTTTTGATTCCGAAGCAGTTATACTCAAAATATTTTGTTTCCGACGGGTAAATACTATCGAAACATGGTTTAGTAAACCAATATTATTCTCCGTAACCACTAGTATTGTATATCTTTTTTTCTCTTCCATTTTTTTTAAAATTTTCTATCAACAAACAGCATTTACAATTACTTTTTACGCTTTAAGCAACATGTTAGAAACTGGCTGCCCGGGTGGCACCATTGGAAAAACATTGTCTTCTTTCTCTATCTTTACCTCCATAAAACAAGCCCCTTTTTGACTAAACATGGCATCAACTGAGGATTGTAGTTCATCTCTGAAATTCACCCGATGGGCAGGCATTCCATAAGCTTCTGCCACTTTGGCCAAATTAGGATTATTCAGCGTGGTAAACGAATAACGGCGCTCGTTAAAAATTTGCTGCCATTGACGTACCATACCCAAAAAATTATTATTCAATAATATAATTTTTACATTGGCATTATTACTCAAGATAGTAGTTAATTCCTGAATAGTCATTTGCAAGCCTCCATCTCCCACAAACAACACCACCGTTTTATCGGGTGCAGCCACTGCCGCTCCAAAAGAAGCCGGTAAGCCAAAGCCCATGGTTCCCAAGCCACCCGAAGTAATAAAATGGTGGGTGTGCTTAAATTTATAATAACGTGCGGCCATCATTTGGTGCTGACCAACATCAGCAATAACAATTGCCTCACCCTTCGTTTTTTCCGAAACCATATTCACCACTTCGGCCATTCTGATTCCTTTTATGTTAGGGTGAATATCTTCTTGTCTCACTGTATTATATTCTTCCTGATACAAGGTCTTGAATTGTGCTAACCACGCTTTGTGTTCAGAGGCTTCCACAAGCGAATTTAATTGCTCCAGAACTGTTGTAGCATCCCCCACAATCGGCACATTGGCATAGATAATTTTGTTTATTTCAGCCTCATCAATTTCAATGTGTATCACTTTTGCATTTATAGCAAACTCGCTCGTTTTGCCGGTAACACGGTCGTCAAAGCGCATTCCTACGGCAATAATCAAATCGGCTTCGTTCACTAACCTATTGGGTGCATAATTTCCGTGCATTCCCAACATTCCCACATAATTTTCATGCCCCGAAGGAAAAGCTGTAAGCCCCCAAAGTGTGGCAGCAACCGGAATACCTGTTTTTTCAGAGAATTCGATTAAGGCATTTTCGGCTTTTGATAGTTTTACGCCTTGGCCGGCAAAAATGATAGGCTTTTTAGCCTGATTTATCAATTCTGCTGCCTCTTTTACATAATATTCATTTACTTTTGGATAAGGATAATAGGCTGCCACCTTCGTTATTTTTTTATACACAAATTCGGCTTTACCCACTTGTGCATCTTTGGTTATGTCTATCAATACAGGTCCCGGACGACCAGATGCTGCAATATAAAAGGCCTTTGAAAGAACTTCGGGGATTTCTTCAGCACGGGTAACCTGAAAATTCCACTTGGTAACCGGCATGGAAATACCCACAACATCGGTTTCCTGAAAAGCATCGTAACCCAATAAGGCTGAAACCACCTGACCGGTAATACAAACTAATGGTGTAG
>CAYQXT010000382.1:0-3724 GCA_964421365.1 uncultured Bacteroidaceae bacterium | reverse complement strand
AATCTATCCGTCCGACCGGTTTTTAGACCGAACTCATGAATTATTAATTATGTGCACAATGCTCAATCGCTATCAAAACAGCGAAAAGAATTATGTTATTTCATATTTAATCAGAATATTGCAAAAATAAAAACATGATATCAATTCGACATTAGAATTGGAAATAAATAAAAGGCTGTACGCCGGCAGAAGTTACCTGATAAAGAACAAAAATAATTATACTGGTTAATCCTACTTTTGCCCACATAGGATAGTTCATAAAACTTTGCTTATAAAATTCTTTGGTACTAAGCGGAAGCCAATGAATAACATAAGCGAAAAGGATCAGACTGAATACTTTCCAATAGCCAGAAACGACTTGCAAAATAATCTCCGGCCTAAAATCAAAAACAATTTGATGTAGCATTTGCCCAACAGATTGCATACTCTCGGCACGGAAAAAAATCCAGGCAAACTGAACAAAATTAAAAGTAATAAAAACCAAAAGGAAGTGCATTAGCCGGTTTGTTTTCTTTTTTTTGGGAAATAGCTGCATCCACATTTTATGAAAAGCCAGACCTACTCCATGTAAGCCACCCCAGATGAAAAAACGGAGCGCCGCTCCATGCCACAAACCGCCCAAAAGCATGGTAAGCGACAGATTTATGTATGTTCGGATTTTACCTTTGCGATTGCCTCCCAGACTAATATACAGATAATCGCGCAACCAGGTGGAAAGAGAGATATGCCAGCGTCGCCAAAAATCAGTAATATTTTCGGCTTTGTAAGGCGAATTGAAATTAAGCGGCAGTCTAAAGCCCAATAGCAAAGCTACACCAATGGCAATATCAGTATAGCCCGAAAAATCACAATAAATCTGAATACCATAACCATACATCGCCATTAGATTTTCAAAACCGCTGTAAATCGTCGGGCTGGTAAATACTCTATCCACAAAATTCACTGAGATATAATCCGATATCAATATTTTTTTAATTAACCCATTTAATATCAAAAATATAGCTGTATTAAACTCGGTTTTACTAAGCTGATATTTTTGATATAATTGTGGAATAAATTCCGAAGCCCGGACGATAGGACCAGCCACCAACTGAGGAAAAAAAGAAACATAAAAACCAAAATCAATAATATTTCTCACCGGTTTTTCCAACTTTCCGCGATACATATCTACCGAATAACTAATGGTTTGGAAAGTGTAAAAAGAAATTCCAACGGGCAAGATAATATTGGAAATATCGAAATGAGCACCAAAAATACCATTAGTCCATTGTGCCAAAGTGTTTTGTACAACTATATGTGTGCCGAATAAATAATTAAAAGTGTCGGTAAAAAAATAGGCATATTTAAAATAGGCCAGAAGGGATAAATTGATAGTTACACTGAGAATAACGAGCAATTTTTTTAAATTTTGTTTTTGGGCATAAAAAATCCCTTTACCAATATAAAAATCAACGAGAGTAGAAAAAACCAAGAGTGAAAAATAATAGCCACCTGATTTATAATAAAAAAACAGACTCAAAACAAATAAATATCCATTTCGTAGCTGATTTTTTTTGTACAAAAAGCTATAAAAAACTAATAAAATAGCAAAAAAAGCCCAGAAATAAAACTGAGTGAATAGCAGTGGCTTTTGGGGATTGTATAAAAATATATTTCTTAATTCATTCATAATCCATTAATTAAAGACGCATCATTCGCTGCCGCACCTGAAATTTGATTTTTTTCGTCCACAAATTTATCCCATTCTTTTAAAAAAGCATTAAAAAATAAATCGCCCTGCAGCATATATCCCTGTTGGCTATAATGCACCCTGTCCCGACGAGCCAATAGATTCTTCTGCCACAGCAATATAGAATTCAAACCACCCATAATCTGATTAAAATTCCAAACCGAAAAATTCATCTCAGGCGCTAATGTATTAATTGTTTTCACCACTTTGAGCGTATTAAAATTCAGATAGCGCCGGTATAAATAATGGTCGCCGGGTGTAGTAGCAATTATCGGAACGCCGGGAAATGCTTTTTGCAGATCGTGAATAAAAAGCTTATAATTCAGTGCAAATCCGGCAGAATCAAAATCTGAAGTATAGGCATCGTTTGTACCCAGCGAAACAACGAACATATCCGGCTCAAAAGCACGAAGTTGTTTTTCAAGTAAATGACAAGTGAGCCATGAGGCCACCTCAGCACCGTTTATTCCCATGGCAGAATAGGTAATCCCACTATAGGCCGTTTCTAAACTGAAACCATCTAAGGTAAAATGATTTTGATAGCCCTTATTTTTAATCAGATGCAGACTAAAATGCTCCACCGGCTCACGAAGATAAAAAATAACATATCCATCTTTATTAAAGCGAGTTACTGACGAAATTTGTACCCCTTTCAGTTCAATATCAAAATTAGTGGAATCGGAAGGAAAAAAGACCGTAATTTTATCAAATTTCTGTAATTTATTATTTTTTTGGCGAATAAAAACGCTCACTAGAGCATGTACATCGCTTGTTTTAGCTGCAATTCCCCCTACTCCCATTTGAAGATGCGAATGCGATTTAATATTGGGTTTCCCCAGCCATTTACCCTTGGCGCGCACATAATAATTAATCGGGTTATTGCTGTGTATCAAACGGTAAGGAAACACATAACCCTGACCGCCATAAGCTCCGGGAATAAAATTTTGCATTCGAGTACGAATCCTTCCGGTAAGAATATCGGCCTGAATATGCGAGTCGCCTATGTGCACAATATTTACTTTTCCTTTGCCAGTAAGCCACAGGGTATTTAGCTTCTCAAAAATACCGTCAAAATAATTTTCGTTTGGGATATAATCAATCTTATTTTTATCGTACTGAATAAAATTATAGTGGGGCAAAACATAAGGATAATCTTGTGCCTGCAAACTAAATACAGATAATACAAGTACCAAAAGGGGGAGAATACGCTTAACAAAACAAGACTTACACACTAATTCTTAACTTTATTCTTTATAAAAAACTCAAATTTGAAGCCAAAATTAAACATTTTAAGCAAAATGCGAATTTTTTTTCTCTAGAACAATATTCATAATTTTGATTTTGGAATCTGGAATCTGGAATTGCACTTGTAGAACGGCATTAGTAATTAATTTGCGGGCGCACGAGCGGGCTTTCCGCTTATACTCCCCTTGCCTCAGCCCGCAAAACATCGGCACAAATATGCATAAAAATAGGATACCGATTCGGTATGCTTATTCCTTTTTCGAGTAAACAACAAGCTGTTGGCTATCGTTTGCAGTTGATTTCAGCCTAAATAATAATTTGTTTTTATTCAGCAAACGGCTAACAATTTTTAAAAGGTTTATTTTAACAAGCTTCGTGCTGTTCAAACGGCTTTCTAATACTTTTGCTAAAAATTGTTCCTTATTTATACTAGAACTTCTTTTCCCTTTTAAAACAGCCATTCCAAAAGAAAAATGACTATTTATGTTATCCAAAAGATAAGAATAGTTATGCTCATTTACTTTGATTATGACCAAAATGACTGATTTTTGATTCTCCAGCTCAATTTCTAATTCTGTAAGATTATTTTCTCCAATTTTATGCCCCGCTTCATAAAACATTTTTTCCAACTTCGTATTTTTGTTTTTGGCTGTACAAAATTTTCAGAATAAACGAAATAAACTTTATATTTCTTTACATTGTTGTCCGATAAAACTCGGAATTAGTAAAAAATTGTATTTAAGTGTTTGA
>CAYQXT010000381.1:0-3731 GCA_964421365.1 uncultured Bacteroidaceae bacterium | reverse complement strand
AACTCCTTTTTTTGCCTGTTTTTGTGCCCTTTGGCAAGCCGACTATAAGCGGAAAGCCCGCTCGTGCGCCCAAATTATAATTGTGAATTGTTAATGCTGTTCTACAATTCGGATTTCCAAATTCTGATTCTCTATTAATAATTAGGTATGAATATTCTTCAAAAAATGGTTTAATCAAAAAGAACAAACCTGTCTTTTTTAAAAAATTAGTATCTTCACCGCGAATTTAAGATTTCCATACTTCAAAATAATAAATAATGCATATTATTGATTTGTCAGTCTTTACCTTATTTATGGCCGATTTAGACTTTGATTATAAAGAAATTATATTATTAATTTATATAGTAGCTTTCGGAATACAGATTTTCTACTATCTCTTTTTTTATATGCGGGTTTTTACTACACAAAAAATAGATAATAGCATTCAAAAACCAATCTCTGTGATTATTACTGCCAAAAACGAAGCCGAGAACTTAGTGAAATATTTACCTCCTGTTTTAGAACAAAACTATTCTGATTTTGAGGTCATTGTTGTTAATGATGCTTCTTCGGACGAAAGTAGTGCTGTTTTAGAACGGTTTAAAGCAAAGCACAAGAATCTGTATGTCACCACAATACCTTATGACGAGCGGTTTTCACATGGGAAGAAATTAGCCCTGAATATTGGTCTCAAAGCCGCAAAAAAAGAATGGATTGTCTTTACTGATGCAGATTGTGTACCCAAAAGTTCGAACTGGCTTCTGGAGTTATCAAAGGCTTTTGACGATGAAGCAGAAATTGTTTTAGCCTATGGAGCCTATATACACAGAAAGGGTATTCTGAACAAAATTATCAGATACGATACTTTATCTATTGCTATGCAATATTTCACTTTTGCACTAGCAGGAATTCCTTATATGGGTGTTGGGCGAAATATGGCAGTGAAAAACACCGCACTCAAACGAATAAAAAAAAATAGAAACCAAATAGATGTTTTATCTGGCTCTGATGATTTATTAGTCAACGAATTAGCCAACAAAAAGAATACTCGTATTGTTATTAATCCTCAGAGTTTTACTTATTCTAAGCCTGAAATAAAATTCAAATACTGGAGGTATCAAAAAAGACGCCATTTAGGTTCGGCTAAATATTATAGATTTTCTCATAAAATACTTCTTTTCTTTGAGCCTTTTTCCAGACTTACTTTTTATAGCCTTTTTATTTCGCTTCTGTTCCTAAAAATACCCCTGCAATATATTCTGGTTCCTTTTATTCTCCGCTTTATAATTCAGTTAATTGTCTGGTTTAAATCGACTTTACACTTTAAAGAAAAAGATTTGTTGATGGTTTGGATTTTGTTTGATACATTTGTTTATATAATTGTTGGAATAAATTCATTTTTTAGTATTTTTAGACGTAATAAAGTACGATGGAAGTAAGGCCTAATTTTTCGGATAAAGCAAAGAGAGACTTGTTCTTAGTAGAACGAGCCAAAGACGGTGATCAAAAGGCTTTTGCTGAATTAATGGACTATTACAGAGATTCTATTTACTACTTATTGTTTAATATGGTTAAAGCTCAGGAAGATGCCGAGGATTTAACCTTAGAAACTTTTGGAAAGGCGTTTAAAAGTTTAAACCAGTATATCCCGAATTTTGCATTTAGCACATGGCTTTTTAAAATTGCTTCAAATAAAGGAGTTGATTTTTTACGAAAACGGCGAAATAAAGTTCATCATATATCCCTGAGTAATCAGTCGGACGAAGAAGGCTGGCAACCCTTAAACACATTAAAATCAGGAGGTCCAACCCCCGAAGAAAATATGATTACTAAACAAAAAGAAATATTCATGCGTAAAGTTATTGACAGATTAAACCCCCCTTACAAAGAAATTATTGAAATGAGATATTTGCAAGAATATTCCTATCTCGAAATTGCCGAGCAATTAGAGCTGCCGGTAGGTACGGTAAAAGCTCGCCTACACCGTGGCAGGGAATTGATGCTTACTGCTTTAAAATTTCTAAAAGAAGGGAAAGAGATGAATGACATAGACTGAGAAGTAAGCTAATACGTAAATAATACAATTTCTGTATTCTGTTTAAATCAATCTGTAACAATTTTATAACAACTATATAACAATTTCACACTTTCCGATAACCATATATCTCACATCATATAATTTCTACAAAAAATACCTTGTCCGTAAATTTCTATGGTCTTATGGACTTCAGCTTTTCAAATTCTTCGTGAGCTTTTTCCCAGTTTTCCATCAAACGCTCAAGCTGCTTCTGAGCTTTTTGGTACTCTTCCGATTTTTTATTTATATTCGTATTCGCATCTGGTTGACTTAATTCCTGACTCAATTCCGCAGCCAAATTTTCAGTATCTTCAATATCTTTCTCTATTTTCTGAATTTTTCGTTCTGCTTTTCTACTTTTTTTATCGTGCTCTTTCCTCAATTCATAGATCTTTTTGTTGTCGGAGATTTTTATTTCTGATGGTTTGCGCTTATTCAAACTGTCGGCCAATTGTTCGACTTCCATTTTGGCTTGTAAAATATGTGCTACACTATCTAAATGCATTTTAATTTTTTGCTGCCCAAATTCATATACCTTTGTGGGTAAATCTTCGAGAAAATAGCGGTCGTGTGAGACCAAAATAACTGTCCCGTTAAAATCTTGCAAGGCTCTCTTGAGTATGTCTTTAGATGGGATATCGAGGTGATTGGTCGGCTCATCAAGAATAAGCAAATTATGAGGTAAAAGCAAAAGTTGAGCAATGGCCAGACGTGCACGCTCTCCGCCGGAAAGAACCTGAACTTTTTTATCTATCGCTTCACCACCAAACATAAAGGCTCCCAGTATATCCCTGATTTTTGTTCTTACTTCTCCTACGGCCACATCATCAAGTGTTTCGAAAACAGTTTTAGATTCATCCAAGCTTTGTTCCTGATTTTGTGCAAAATAACCAATATCAACATTATGGCCTATTTTCAACTGACCTTCATAATCCGTTTCCCCCAGAATTGTTTTTACCAAAGTAGTTTTCCCTTCGCCGTTTTTACCGATAAAAGCCACTTTTTCACCTCGCTCTATGGTGAAATAAATATCCTCAAGAACTGTATGTTCACCATATTTTTTAGTCAGATTTTTTCCTTCTACCACAATGATGCCGGAACGTGGTGCCGGAGAGAATTTGATATTTATATGGCTTCGGTCTAATTCTTCTATTTCAATACGGTCTATTTTTTCCAGTTGCTTTATGCGCGACTGAACCTGCACTGCTTTGGTGGCTTTATACCGGAAACGCTCAATAAATTTTTCGGTATCCTGTATTTTTTTTTGTTGATTTTCGTAGGCTGCTTTTTGCTGGATAAAACGCTCTTCTCTTAATTCTAAATATTTAGAATATGATACTTTGTAATCGTAAATTTTACCTAACGATATTTCGATGGTTCGTTTGGTTAGATTATCAAGGAATTTACGGTCGTGAGAAATGACGAGTACGGCTCCTTTGTACGACTTCAGGAAATTCTCTAGCCACTGAATGGATTCTATATCCAAATGATTTGTAGGCTCATCGAGCAGGAAGATATTGGGCTGCTTGAGTAAAATTTTAGCCAATTCTACACGCATTCGCCACCCTCCACTAAACTCAGAAGTACTACGCTCAAAATCCTTATTTTCAAAGCCTAATCCCTTTAAAACACGTTCAACCTGAGCCTCCATTTTTTCGGGCTCCATAATACTGAG
>CAYQXT010000380.1:0-3761 GCA_964421365.1 uncultured Bacteroidaceae bacterium | reverse complement strand
GCACAAGTCCATTGATGCTGTTTGTCCAGTCGGCATAGTCGCTTGGTTTGGCATTATCAAACTGCGCCTGAGTGATATAGGTAGGTGTTCCATCGCTTGTTCCTGCATCAGAAATACGAAAAGCGAATATTTTATGCGCTTCGGCAATACTATCACTCAAAGAGGAAATATTTTGTGCTGTAATTTGAGTCATTGGATTAATGATTTCCGAATTATTGTCGGCAGTATAAATTTGGCTGCTAAGTATTGAATCAAAAGCAGAAGTAATGTCTTTGGATTTTATTTTAAATCCTTCCACTTTATTATATTGTAAATCAGCAAAATCAGTACTTCCACTGCTTAATTTAAAGCGTAAATTGGCGACACTGGCAGAACTCAATGTTCCTGTTCCGGTGCTCAGACTGAAATATACGGAATCAACATTATCGGCATCAATATTAGAATTAATGTCTGTGGCTGCAATTTGCAGACTAAAATCCTGTGATTTTCCCACAAAGTCGGGCACATTAAAAAAAGTAAGCTTAGTGGCCGCTACAGCAATAGTGAAATCAGCCGAAGGAATATCAGCGGTAAAGGTATCACTGAATACC
This sequence comes from uncultured Bacteroidaceae bacterium, assembly GCA_964421365.1. Classification (GTDB taxonomy): domain Bacteria; phylum Bacteroidota; class Bacteroidia; order Bacteroidales; family DYOH01; genus CAYQXT01. Next base: position 3,171 of record CAYQXT010000380.1, on the reverse strand, counting down.
GAGCCACTAGTATCGGTAGCGCAACCATGGGAGGCAGCATCAATTTTAAATTTCAGGACTTTTCCATCGACAATACCGCTACTTTTCAAATAAATGGCAAGACTCAGACTTTTACTTGCGCCATCGGCAATTTCCAAATCGCCTTTAGTTATAGGTATAATAATTTCAGCATCGCTAATTAAGGGGCTACCAATTACTATACTGTTCGAGTTTTCCAATAATTTCACTCCGGCAATAGTTTGCGACCATGTAGCGGAATTAGCCGGATTGGCATTTTTAATCTTCAAAGAAGTGATAAAGGTCGATTTACCATCTGCAGTACCGGCATCTTTTATATCAAAATTAAGTACCGTAACTGCTTGTAAAGGGGTAGTATCCAGTGAAGAAATATTGGAAGCCGAAACTTGTGTCGTGGGCGCATCTATATGACTGTCGAAATCATTATCATTACGGAAAGTACTGAAAGAAAAATCATCTAAGTATTGAGTTTTCTCATCAGCAGTGCGGTAAAGACGCAATTGCATTTCCGAACCGGCTTGGTTTATTGTTAATTGTTTTTGTGTCCATGAATTGGCATCCAGAGAAACTTCCGAAAGGGTTTCCCAGCCCTGTGCACCGTATTTCTGAATAGCTATTTTGTTATTGCTCGTTGTGCCTGCACTGGATAATTTAGTGTGAAAATATAAAATTCCCGGATTATTCATAGTTGGCAAAAGGAAGTAATCCCCCTTATCATTCATTCCAATCCCCCGAGATCCGGTACGCGAGGGAGTAGAATTAGCCGAGATACCATTTCCTTGATAATCTCCAAGATTAGCGCTTTGAGTCCAATTTCCATAATTATGATTCGCCCAGCCATCGGAGTCTTCAAAACCAGTTTGAGCAGTAATTACTGTGATGGTATCAGAATAGCTTAGCGGCAGAGAAGGGGTTTGTGCCTTAATGGTAAACGAAGAATAAGCATTGTATTGTAAATCAGACCAAGAGTAAGCACCGGAAGAAAAATTCTGACTTAAACCGGTAGCCGAACTCAATGCAGCATCTCCTTTGGAAATGCTAAGGTTCACCGTAGCCGAATCCATATCAGTATCCACATTTCCGTAGGCATCTTTGGCACTGAGAGCAAAACTGAAATCCTGCGCTTTATTAACCATTGCAGGCTGTGTGTCGATAAGTAAATGAGAGGCAGCTACATTGATATGGTTATCTTGTCCGGCAATGGAAGTGACCACTGAAAAAGAAGCTGGTTGCGAACTGCCGGTATCTGCCGTTACATCGGCCTGTGTAAGCGAAAATTTCACATAATCCTTATCAGTAATAGTGGTGTCGAAAGAAGCACGCAAACTAAAATCAAGCGTACTTTCATCCGCAGCCGAAAGGCTGATTCCACTGAAAGTAGCTGTTGCACCGCTCACTGCAATTTCAGATAATTCGGTAGTGCCCTGATAAAGCGCCAGGCGTTTTAAATATTGTGAATTCGTAAGATTAAACGAAATAGCCGTAAGGGTAGTAGCTTGTGCATCGGCATCCGTATTATCACTCCCCCCATCGCGAAGGGTAAAAGCAGCTAATTCAATGGAATTAGAGGTATTTAAGTCCGTGCTGTCTAAGTATTGGGTGAAATCAATATCCGTTGGATAGCTAAATCCACTTTTTTCGATAATATCAGACTCTGAGCTAATAAGTTTAGAGATTGTGAAAAAATTTCCATCGTTAGGACTTCCGGTCTTATTTCCCGAAGTAAAAACAATATTTGCAATGCTTGGTGTGCTTATACCAATGGTGTTACTCACCGTAGCACTGGCTGCCACATCGGCTGTAATAAAAAGATAGTAGGTATTCCACTTTGTAAGTGCCTGACTAAGCCCCGAAAAGTTAAGTGTTCCGCCTGTTAGTGGAGCATCAAGACTTTTGAGTGTCGCATCTCCGCCATCCAGAAAGGCATCGGTAGAAAAGCGAAGTTTTATACCTGAAGAAGGAATATCGCCGAATACATAAGTGCCTTTGGTATTTACGGCTAAGCTATTTAGTGTAGTAGAAACCGAATCAACTTGTAATTTAAGAGTGTAAAGGATATTATCAGTAGAAGATTGGGGTATGTTTTGGGCAGGAACATCTACATTAGAAAGGATAACATAGGCTTTGGGTATGGTTCCTGCAACAAAAATATCATCTACAAAAAGCTGTTTTCCCTGAGAAGAAGTATGCTCGGCATATATTCCCAAATAATTAGATATTGTGAAAATAGTATTCGTAATTGAAGAACCTTGTTGTACCAAATTATCAAATCCACCGTTTGTATCTACCCGAACAGTCCATAAACCGGCCTTTGTTCTTTCTACTTCTAAGCCAGCCGTATTCGTACTTTGCGAAACTTGCCAGTTATAATTGGTATTTAATATAGAACTATAAGAGCCATTTGTAACTTTCCATAACTGCAAATTATCCGAAGTACCGGTAATATTTACCCCAACAAGATATCCATTAACAGCTCCACTCGAATGCATTTGTGTGGCATCTGTATCTGTCATCAAAAAGATAGCCCAATTATTACTCCCCGAAGGATTATAATTAAATTTAACTTGCATACGCCAAGTAGTTGTTCCAGCTGTAACATCAATATTTCCAAAAGGAGCAGAAATAGCTTCGGTAGCAGCTGTACCGGTGGCATTATGCTGTAAACAATAGCTTGTAGCAATGACCGTGGCATTTTGGGTAATCCAACTACTTGCCGGGCTTTGTGTCCAACTTCCCAAAGAATTACTATTAAAATCTTCGTTAATTTGTCCTAAAGCGATAAAAGGCAGGGAGAGAAGGGTTAAAAGTATAAATTTTCTCATATCATGGTATTTTATCATTCAATTAAATTGTACAAAGATATAACTTTCAGGATTAATTTAATGTTAAAGTTTAAAAGCAATATCCTATTTTTTTAATTGATTCGATAAGTTAGATTACTCATTTTTTTGAAACTATAGCCTATAAACAAAGGGACACAAAATTTTCACAAGAGGGAGGTGAAAATAAGAAAAAAATTAGTTCTGTTTTTAAATCTAAATATTACCAAAACTTAATTTTTCCCATAGCAAAAACCGACATTTTAATGAGCAGCCAACTATGCTTGAAACGAGAGATGTTCGTATCGCCATAAACCCGTTCCTGATAGCGAAT
>CAYQXT010000379.1:0-3762 GCA_964421365.1 uncultured Bacteroidaceae bacterium | reverse complement strand
ATCCCTTTGGCGGCGTTTTTAGTCTATATTTCACAAAGAAAGAGACTCCAAAAGGTTATACTGATATTCTTTGTTTTTCTATTTGCGTCCTATAATATTTTTGCCACTTTTCAATATAAAAATAATGCTATTCATTACGATGGAATGACCAAAGAAGCCTTCTGGGAAGATTTTGGGCATCTTAAACCCCGCGGCAAATTCTGGAAACTGCTGAGACAACCCGACTACGAAGCAGCTAAAAGAGGCGAAGAATAACAACACTTCGTTAAATGGTAAATTGTTAATTGTGCAGTAACACTTAATGCTTTATTTTGGCAATTTCAGCAATACATCATTTCGCATAATCGATTAATTAAAACCGGTCGAACGAATAGATTTATTAAAATTGTAAAAAAAACAGACAATTTATTCACAATTAATTAAGTCGCCCGACCGATTTTGATACAGATTAACCTTCTTCTACTGGACTTATTAAGATTTTCTGAATTTTTTTCCAATATTTTTGTAGTATTCCCAGTCGGCGAAAGGTAAAAAATGATATTTTCGATAAACAAACCAAGCAGCAGTACCATTCCAAAATACGGTGGTAAGAGCTGTTGCTAAAGCGGCTCCACTTATTCCCCAAATAGGAATAAATAAAAAATTCAGCGTGATATTAATAACAACACTTAAGGCAAGAATATTCTTTGCCGTTTTTTCATTTCCGGTCATACTCAGTAAATCAATAGATAATCCGGAAAGGACTTTAAATAAACTACCAAAGGCCAAAATCAGTAAGGCCGATTTCCCAACCACAAATTCTGGCCCGAAAAGAGAAAGCAAAGAATAAGCACCAAAAACAATAACAAGAAATAAAGGAATTCCAAAAATACTAGCTAAAAAACTTATTTGTTTAGTAAATTTACGTAAGAGGACGAGTTCGTCTTTTAATTGGGCAAATTTGGGCATTGCAATAGAGCTGATTCCCATTAAACCAAGACCAATAAGTGCCGAAATTTTAAGTGTCGTGTTATAAATTCCAACATCTGCCTCACTTCGGAGGATACTAAGAACGATAATATCAGTCCAGTTCAGAATAAGAAATATTGAATTGCCGAGGAGCATTGGAAAAGAAATCTGAACAATCCTTTTAGAACTAAATGTAAAAATCCTATCCTTTACCGGAACTTCTTTATAAAATGTAATATAACTTAAAATCAACAATATAATTATACTTAAAAATAAGGATTCCACAATATGTACGTAGCCTATTACCCCTCTATAAGCAAAATAAACCAAAAGAAGAATGAAAACAAAATTAATCCCTCCATTTTGAAATACAGAAAAAAGAGAGATATTTTTGAGCCCCTTATGTACCTCAGCATTAATATTTAATAAAATTAGCGGAAGAATAGCGAAAGATAGAATAGTGAATGTATCAGCAAATTCGGTAGTTTTAAAGAATAAAAGGCTTAATTTTTTAGAAAAAAAAACAAAAGAATGCCTGTAAAACTACCGGTAAATAACAAAATGGTACTTATCTGTGAGTAAAATCCAGCGATCCGGTGTTTTTCACCATGCTCCGACCATATAGCCGTATATTTTACCACAGAGGTATCAAATCCTAATTTGGCAATAACGGATACCACTAGGAGAATCGTCCAGATTGTAGAGTAAAAACCGAGTCCCTTTACTCCATAGAATTTTGTGAGAACAAAAATCAATACATAACCTATAAAAATAGAAAAAAAACGAAAAATTAAGGCCAGCATACTGCCTTTTAATAGTTCTTTCAAATTAAAATCCTTTTTTATAACTTGCTTTATTTGATTTGTAAGGCTAAATAATTGCATATAATTTTAGGCTTTTTTATTGAAAGGCTCAGCTCACTCTCTGAATTTTTCGCTTATCTTTTCGCAAACGATTAAAAGCAATTGGACTAATTCCTAAAATTCCCTCTATGCGACGTAATTGGCGAGCAATTGTCTTAATCTCTTCTTTTGAAAAATCACCTTCAAATTTAAGAATATAATTAATATTTTTAAGTTCCTTAAAGGCTATTCGTCCTTCTATCCTGTTTACATAGATAGATATTTCCTTAAAATTTTCTGATAGATACGTATATTTGGGGAAAAGTTGTAATCTGACATTAAAATCCGCTGCTTTAAACCGGAACTTTAATTTATTAGTGATTTTCCATATTAAAACATAGGGCTTTATTTGTGAGATAAGCCCGAAATAAACAATCTCCCCCTTAACAGATTTTATCTTAATTGTTTTAATTTTCAAAAAACTAATTATTTATTTTTGCTCTAAACGGATTAATGCCTCCTGTGCTGCTTTTTGCTCAGCTTGTTTTTTAGAAACTCCCAACCCAAATCCAACTTCTTTTTCTTCAACCTTCACAACCGCAACAAACAATTTATCATCCTGATCGTGCTTTGTTGTGCTAAAATTAACTTTTTTATGATGTTTTTGAACTAACTCGATTAATTGACTTTTGTAATTTAAGTCAATAGATTCCAATTCTTTCACATCGACTAAGTTAGAAAGAATTTTTGATTTCACAAACTTAAAGGCAAATTCGTAGCCTTTATCTAAATAAATAGCTCCAATGAGTGCCTCAAAACTATCTTCATAAAGGTGTTTCTTAGAGGTAAAGCTATTTACATTATACTCTAAGAAATCGGGTAAGGACAGGAATTCTGCCAATTCGCTTAATTTGCTCCCATTTACAATTTTTGAGCGCATATTGGTTAAAAAACCTTCATCATGATTGGGATAAAGCTTATATAGGTAGTCGCTAATAATAGCATCTAAAATAGAGTCTCCAAGAAATTCCAGACGCTCATTGTCCTGAACTTTCTGATGCCGTTTTATACCTTTTTTTGCCGAGCGATGCGTAAACGCACTTTGATAGATAGTAATGTCGCCCGGCTTAAAACCGAGCAACTTTTTTAATTTTTTATTGTACTCCTTGTTTCCTGAGAATTTAAGGATAAGCGATGTTTTCTTAAAAGCACTAATCACCTTAGCTAATTTTTTTAAAAATAACGGATGCATTATGTCCGCCAAAACCAAAAGTATTGCTCAGTGCATAGTTGACAGTACGTTTTTTAGCTACATTAGGTGTAAGGTCTAGTCTATCATCAATTCGAGAATCCCTATTTTCCAAATTTATCGTTGGCGGCACAATACCATTAATTATAGACAAAATACAAGTAGTAGCCTCTATCGCACCAGCTGCACCAAGTAGGTGTCCGGTCATTGATTTTGTTGAACTAATCGACAAATTATAGGCCTCATCACCAAAAACTTTTTGTATAGCTAATATCTCCGAGATATCACCTAATTGCGTTGAGGTTCCATGTACATTAATATAATCAATATCAGAAGGTTTTATACCCGCATCTTGTAAAGCAAATTTCATCACATTAGCAGCTCCTCTCCCTTCGGGATGTGGTGCGGTAAGATGATAAGCATCGGCTGTCATTCCTACGCCAACTAATTCAGCATATATCTTAGCGCCTCTACTTGTGGCATGTTCGTATTCTTCTAAGATAAGGGCAACTCCACCTTCACCCATTATGAAGCCATCTCTGTCTGCATCAAAAGGACGAGAGGCTCTTTTTGGCTCATCATTACGCATAGATATGGCTTTCATAGCATTGAAACCGGCTACACCAGCTTCGTTGATAGAAGCTTCAGAACCACCAGTAACCCTTACTTTTGCTATACCTAAGCTTATATGAGTTGCAGCATCAATAATTGCCTGAGTAGCTG
>CAYQXT010000378.1:0-3773 GCA_964421365.1 uncultured Bacteroidaceae bacterium | reverse complement strand
TCTGTATCTTCTGTTGGTAGGAAGGGTTTAAGACAAACAAGCCTTGGTAGTGTAGCACAAGCCTTACAAGGACAGGCTGCCGGAGTCTCTGTATCTCAGGTAACTGGTGCACCTGGCGGAGGAATGTCTGTTCGCATTAGAGGTATCGGTTCTATTTATAGCGGAAATTCACCATTATATATTGTTGATGGTGTGCCTACCGAAGAGGCGATGAACAATCTCTCGCCAAGCGATATTGAATCAATTAGCATATTAAAAGATGCTGCTTCGGCTGCAATATATGGTTCCAGAGCAAATAATGGGGTAATCCTTATCTCAACCAAAAAAGGAAAAGCCGGACAGGGAAAAGTGCAGTTTAATTCCACATTTGGAGTTCAAAAAGTAGGACATCTTACCAAGATGGCCAATACGACCGAGTATGTGAAAATATACAATGAAGCTGCTGCAAACGATAATGCATTAGTTCCGGATCCTATTTTGTACCGCAAAGTAATCACAGACTCAATGGCTGCTTTACTTCCAAATATTGATCAATTAGCGGCTATCTTTCAAACCGCTCTGCTTCAAAAATACAATTTAAGTGTCAGTGGGGGGAGCGATAAATCACAATACCGTATTTCAGGAAGTTACTTCGATCAGGATGGAATTGTAATCGGTAGTAATTATAAAAGATATACAGGAAAAGTAAGTTTAAATGCGCAACCCGAAAAATGGTTAAATATTGGTTCCAACGTTAACTTGTCAAATACAAAAACAAAAGTTATCGGTAGTTCTGGTGATGGTTATGGTGGAAATGGAGGGAGCTCTATTCGTTATGCCCTTTTCCGAACATCCGCAATTCCGATATACGATGCTAATGGTAATTATGTTGATCTCCCTAATCGTCCTGATTTATTTGGCGATGGATATAATCCCGTAGGGCATGCTCTCAATACCTCAAACAATCAATCTAACAATGGAGTATTTGGGGATGTTTTCGTTAAGCTTAATTTTAACCCTAATTTATCCTTTACTTCTAAATTTGGGATCGATCATCGTGCTGCTCTAAACCGTAGATTCGATAAAACATGGGGTACAAATAACCGCATTAATAGTCCGAATACACTTACCGTTCAGAACGGAATGTATAATACATGGACATGGAGTAATGTTTTTAACTATCATCACAGTTTTAGAGAGGCTCATCATATACAAGTTACGGCAGGAACTGAAGCCATACAGAACTCAAGTACTGAAACATATACTTCTGAAAAAGATTTTTCAGATCAAAATCTGGCTCTTCTTTATCTGGGAAATGGAAAAGGAATTACCAGTTCAAATGAATCTAAATGGGGCTATGAGTTATTATCTTTCTTTAGTCGTGCTGACTACGATTATAAGGGAAAATATTTGATATCGACAACGATTCGGCAAGATGGCTCTTCTCGCTTTGCGCCAAAAAATCAATGGGGAACTTTTTATTCAGGCTCTTTGGGCTGGAGGATAGACCGTGAAGAGTTTATGCAAAATGTGGAGAGTATATCCAGATTGAAATTAAGGACAGGGATTGGATTGATTGGAAATCAGAATATAGGTAATTATGCTTATACCGATGAAATTAGCCCGAATATGAATTATCCTTTTGGTGCTGTATCACAAAATGGCTCAACAAAAACCCGCTTTGGAAATACTAAAATAAAGTGGGAAACAAGTAAACAAGTCGATGCGGGTTTAGATATTGGTCTTTTCAAAGACAAACTTAGTTTTACGCTTGACTATTTCCGTAAAATCACTGAAAATATGCTTACTAAAGAAAATATTCCAACTTCTGGTGGCTATTCCGATCCTGCTTGGGTAAATAGTGGACGCGTATTAAATACAGGTGTTGAAGTGGAAGCAAACTTTAGAGGAAAGATAAATCAATTGAGCTATTCATTAATAGGAAATTTCTCTTTATTGCATAACGAAGTATTGAAATTAAATTCCCCTATATACAGTGCTAGAATAGATAATGGTGTTTATGCCACAAAAACAGAAGTAGGCTATCCTATTGGCTCTTTTTATCTTTACGAGATGGACGGTATCTTTCAAAACCAGTACGAAATTGTTACCAGTGCATCACAAGGAACCAATGTTTTACCTGGCGATATAAAATATAAGGATCAGAATGGGGATGGGGTAATTGACGGAAAAGACAGAATACATCTTGGAAGTGCTTTACCTAAATTTACATTTGGTCTCGATCCTTCTTTTTCTTATAATGGGTTTGATTTTTCTGCTTTAATTCATTGTGCTTATGGACAAAAAATTTATTATCAGGTAGCTACCGATATCGAAGGATTTTACCGTCCATTTAATGTTACTCAGCGTTATTATGATGAACACTGGACGGGTGAAGGAACTAGCAATACCCAACCGCGTGCCTCATGGAAGGCAAAATCAAATAATACCAAACCATCTACACGATTTCTCGAAGACGGATCTTATATACGATTAAATAATGTTCAATTAGGTTATACCTTGCCCACAGAAATATCTAAAAGAATAGCCATTGAATCATGTCGTATTTATTTCTCAGGACAAAATCTGCTAACCTTTACTAAATATCCTGGTCTTGATCCAGAAATGACTACAAGTGATAATTCAAAATCCGAAGGGGATAGGGCTTTAGGAATTGATTGGGGAACTTATCCTTCTTCAGTATCATATAATTTTGGAATTCAGTTAACTTTTTAATAGTAAAAATTATGCTTAAAAATATACAGCTCATATTAATTATTACAGCTATAAGTGTCTTTTCAGGCTGTACCAATTTCTTAGAAGAAGATCTTCAGGGACACTATACCACTTCTACTTTTTACAAAACAGAAGATCAGGCTCTACTTGCTATAAATGCAGCTTATCAGCCAGCTGCATTTAGCAATATAAACAATTGCTTGTGGGTTTTTGGTGATGTGGCTTCTGACGATGCCGTAAAAGGCGGTAATCCTGGTGATCAAAGTGAAATTCAATATATCGATGAGTTTAATATTACTCCGGATAATGGTTTTCTTAGTGCTATTTGGCAGCAATATTACGAAGGCGTTACAAGGGCTAACGATGTGATATATTATGTGCCTGATATCATAATGGATGATTCGTTGAAAAGCAGAATTGTTGCAGAAGCTAAATTTTTACGAGCCTATTACTATTTTAATCTGGTTAATATTTTTGGTGATATTCCTTTAAAAACAACTCCAGCCTTTACTCCAGATGATTTGCAAGTTCCTCTTTCTTCAGTAGATGAAGTATATGCTCAAATAGAAATTGACCTGACAGATGCGGCCAGTATTTTACCTGTTTATTACTCAGCTAATGAAATAGGACGAGCTACAAAAGGGGCGGCTCTGGGATTACTGGCAAAAGCTTACCTTTTTCAAGGCAATTGGCAAAAGGCCTTAAATTCAGCACAAGATGTTGATAATTTAGGTATATATTTATTACAGTCTATTTTTAAGAATAATTTTGAAGTCGCTACTGAAAATAATTCGGAATCTATTTTTGAAATCCAGCATTTAACGGGACAAATTCCATTTCTGGGAACATATCTTAATCAGTGGTTTAGCCCACAATCTGAAAATGGATATTTTTTCGATGCCCCAACACAAAATTTAGTCGATGAATTTGAGACTACATCGGCAGGTGTTGTGGATCCAAGACTAGACTATTCAATTGGAAGAGCTGGCCAAAAATGGGTAAATGGAGAAAATTTTGATCCTTCGTGGTCGCCCACAGGATTCCTTTGTAAAAAGCAA
>CAYQXT010000377.1:0-3781 GCA_964421365.1 uncultured Bacteroidaceae bacterium | reverse complement strand
CTCCGGTACATTGTTCGCCCAAGTGGGTATGAATAGCATAAGCAAAATCCAGAACAGTTGCTCCTTTTCTGAGTTTACGAATTTCGCCTTTAGGAGTGAAAACAAAAATATCATTGCTGTATAACTCCGATTTTGAGCTGTTTTCCTGTGTGTTTTCTAATTCTGGATTTTCTAGTATTTGCCGGATTTTAACAAGCCAGTCGTTATGTCCTTTTTCGCCTTTAATTTCTTTGTATTTCCAGTGTGCTGCCTGACCTCTTTCAGCAATATTATCCATTCGGCGTGTACGAATTTGCACTTCTACCCATTTATTCTCGGGACCAAGAACAGTGGTATGCAGCGATTCGTAGCCACTTGTTTTGGGCGATGATATCCAGTCGCGTAGTCGCTTGGGATTGGGTTGCCAGAAATCGGTAATCATAGAATAAACATCCCAACAGATGTTTTTCTCCTCTTTAACGGTCTCAAAATCTGTATCTATTATAATTCGAATGGCAAAGAGGTCATATATTCCTTCAAAAGAAACATCTTGGTTTTTCATTTTATTCCAGATGGAATGAATGGATTTGGGGCGACCTTTGATTTTTGCCTGTATGCTCTTTTCCTTGAGACCAGCTTTTATAGGTTCTATAAAGCGTTTGATATAGGTATTACGTAATTCTTTAGTTTTAGCTAATTTGTGAGCAATATGTTGATATATATCCGAATCCATATATTTCATTCCGGTTTCTTCAAATTCAGTTTTTAGATTGTATAATCCTAACTGATGGGAAATGGGAGCGTACATATAGTAAGCTTCTCTACAATAAATTAATTGCTTTTCGGGGGGGAATTTTTTTATATTTCGCATTAGATAGAGTTCCTGTGCCAGTTTTATCAAAATTACTCGCATGTCATCGGCCAGACTGAGAAATAATTTACGAAAATTTTCTGCTTGCTGGCCATAATGGATTTTTGCCGTAGGGGCATATTTTTTCGCTCTTTTGGATTTTTGCGCCAGAGGTAATATCTCTGTGTCAAAATCTTTGCTAAAAACGGCGTAAGTATTTAATTTGGAAATTTCTGATAAGTCTCTGGTAATCTTTGCCACCTGTTCCGAATATTCTTTCTCTATTTGTGCTAAATCAATAAAATTATTTTTAAATGCATCAAAGAGTAGTATGGCTAAAACGGCTGATGTACCCAAACCTACTTCTGAAATGGAATAAAGGGAAACGTCTAAAACGCTTTCTGCTAAATTATTCCCGGTTAATATTTCTTTTTTCTCCGAATAAAAGGGCTTTACAAAGAAAAAAGCCTTTTTGAGCAGTTTTAATTTTTCTGGTGTAAAATAATTCGCACCAGTGTGTACCAATTCACTATATTTCCCGGCTAATCCTTTGTCATAATTATCAAACTTATCAGACATATACTATCTCCTTTTAGTAGATATTAAATCTTTGCAAAGATAGTTGATAATTGGGGAACAAAAATCAAAATAATGTGAAATTATAGAAATAAAATGGAAACTCCACCTACGGCAACCAATGCACCAAGAATCTCTTTCAGGCTTACTTTTTCTTTATTGATGACTATTGAGGCCGGAATTATTAACACCGGGACAATCGACATTATGGTAGAAGCTACTCCTGTTTGTGTGTTCTGAATAGCCAGTAGCGATAGGCTTACTCCCAGAACCGGACCGAAGACCGTACCAATTAATAAACTTCTGAACGCAATTTTATCGGTAAATGCTCTTTTTAGATTCTGATGGTTTTTTACAAACATATTTATCAGTCCGAAGCCTACAAAACCTACTAACACACGAATCTGAGATGCAGCAAAAGCATTATAGTCTTCCATTCCATATTTGCTGAGTACTAATCCGATAGCTTGCCCAGATGCCCCTACAAAGGCAAATAATAGTCCTAATTTAGAGTAGCTGAAAGCAAATTTCTTTATGGGCACTTTGTTTGTGGTTGCTTTTTTTTGCAAAATAACCATAGCCACACCAATTATAGTGATAATCATGCCGGTGATTTTTAGCAAACTCATATGTTCGTCTAAGAGCCACCAGCCAAGTAATGCTGCTATGGGGGGGGCTAAGGACATGATTAGCATAGAAATACGTGCTCCAACAGAAATGAAGGCTTTTAGTAAAAAAAAATCTCCTATTACAAAGCCAACAATAGCTGACAGACCCAACCAGATCCATTGATGAATAGTGGCATCACTTGGAAAAACTGGGCGTCCGGTTAGTAGAAAAATTAAGCAATATAATAAAAATGCAATTCCGAGGCGTAAGAGATTTACGGCCATGGCACCAACTCTTTTTCCCACATTCTCAAAGGCCATTGATGTGCCTGTCCAGCAAACGGCGGTCAACAAAGCCGCAATTTCTCCAATATGATTTGTCATTTTTATCTGATTATATTTACCATATATTCATTATAAATAACATAGTGTTTTTTTGCTAAATAAAAAAAACTTGTTAGATATTTTAGAGGTAGGAATTATTGGGAAAATAATTGTTCGGCAAAAGTAAAATTATATCTACTTTTGTACTATAAATTTCAATAAATGTTTCGATTATTTTTAAATCTTTTTCTCCTAACCCTAATTCCTACTCATAAATTTTACTTAAGTATCTCAGATATAAGATATTCTGAGAATTCAAAAACATTGCAGATAGCCTGTAAAATTTTTACTGATGATATAGAAAACGCAATAAAAGTGGAAAATAACACCTATTTGAACCTTTTTAGTGCTGAAGAAAACAAAAAATCTGATTCCTTATTATTCTTCTACATAAAAGACAAGTTGAAATTATTTAATCGGAACAAGAAAATAGCCTTGCATTGGATAGGAAAAGAGCAGGAGGCTGATGCTATATGGATTTATGTTGAGACCGATAGTTTGGCAAATTTTGATTCTTTAGTCATAGAAAATACTATTTTAATTTCTGTTTTTGAAGAACAGCAAAATATCATAAATTTCTATTATATGAAAAATCGTCAGTCGTTTATTTTTGATGCAGAAAACGAAAAACAGAGATTTGAGCTTAGATGAATGAGCCCTTAATTTGTGACCGATGACTGTGAGTTAGGTAAAACTTTCATTTTAATCTCGCACTCTTTAGCCCAACGGGCTAAAGAGTGCGAGATTAAAATGACGAATTTATGCAAATGTCCGGTAATTTTAGAAATATGTTCAATACACGCCACAAAGGGGTGAAATCGCTATCATAGGCATCACCCTATTCTATTCTCTCCAGCTCTTTTTCTTTCTGCCAGTATTTTTTTAGTGGAGGATTATTTGCTGCGAAATATTTTAAAATGGTCATCGGAAATTGTAATTTTTGATGTAATTTTGGAACTAAATTATAAAATGTCTTCGTAAAATCGGTTTCCCTACAAATTCCTCCATGCGCGAGCAGCATTGTTTTTATAGGGAGTTTGGCTAGTTTGAGTAAAGTTAATTCTCCCATTTTTTTTAATTCGACAGGAAAAGGAAGTTGAAATCTATGATTTATTCTTAATAGAACATCTGCCGCATATAATATTTTTTCTTTCTTTTGGTAGAGGATAATCTGATGTGAAGTGTGACCGGGGGCATGAATAACCTGCCAATCATTAAACATTGGCAGAACATCGCCCTCGCGGAGTAAAATATCAGGTTTTAGTTTTGCTGGGTAGCTAAAGCGAAGTTTTTTCGTTTTTCGTTTATGCACCACATAGTAGGCCATAAAAATATCCATTTTTTGTTGAATGTGTCCCTTTATGCCGCCATACCATTCATCACT
>CAYQXT010000376.1:0-3781 GCA_964421365.1 uncultured Bacteroidaceae bacterium | reverse complement strand
GTAAAAAAGGAGCTTCCTACCGGTCGCTCTTTTTTACCGTGTTTTGCAGGGCTTCGGACTACGGTGGGGTATCGCTGCAATCCCTGGCGCAACCGCACTTTGTAGCAAAGGTTTTATTTTAAAGCTAAGCTTTTGCTACAAATATTTCTATACACACAAGAGTATAATTTATATAAACGGATAAAGTGGCAGTAAAACTCAACGGGTTTTAAAAACTCGTTGAGTTTAATTTAGTACAGAAAATTTTGAAAAAATTTTCACAATGTGCACTCAAGACATCTTTTTGTGTACAAGAAACAATGTTATCTGTTTGTCTATGTGGTTAATTTTAAAAAATATACAAATGAAAAAAATTGTACTTATTATTAGTATGGCTTTATTGGTAGCCTGTCAGCCAACGACAAAAAATAAAGAACAGGTCGATACAAAGCAAACAGAAGTGAAAACTCCAGAGAAAGTGTCAAAGTCAAAAATAGAAAAGAAAACACCTACTTTGGCCGAAAGCTTACCTGTGTTAGAGCAGGAAAGCGAAGAGCGTTACTTTAAGGGAAGAGCTTTGGTGATTAATTTCTTACCTATGGATATAGCTATGGGGCAGTACGAACCATTATTGAAAAAATTATTTCCACGAGGGAAAATTTCTAATGCAGAGTCAACAGAAGTAATTGATGCTTTTAATATTACACAAGACAACAAAGAGTATAGTGTAGCTGTAAGCTATGGTAAAGGTTCTGATTCTTCCTTTGTGATTGATAAGTTTTATATTTTTGAGCGTAAATTTTCTATAGATTTATTGAATGATGTTTTAAATAAATAGTTCGTTAAATTTTTGTTATAAATATTCACGGTGCTAATGCATTTTTCTAATATAATACTGATTTTGTATAAGTCAGGGATTTACTGAAAGTAAACCCCTGACATTTTTATGAAAAATCAAAAATTATCATCGCGCAATTGCATAAAAGCCTTAGGATGCAGGCAAGCCGGGCATTTTTCCAGAGCTTTTACCGATTCATATACATAGCCACAATTCATACATTTCCACCACACTTTTCCGTCTTTAACAAATACTTTATCCTCCGAAATATTTTGAAGTAATTTGAGGTATATACGTTCATGTTCAGCTTCTACTTTGGCTATCATCTTATAGGCGGTAGCAATTTCGGTAAATCCTTCTTCTTTGGCTATGGTAGCAAAATGCGGATATAATTCGGACCATTCCTCATTCTCGCCTTCGGCAGCTGCTTTCAGGTTTTCCATGGTATTGCCGGTAATGCCGGCTGGATAACTTGCTGTAATTTCTACTGCTCCACCTTCTAAAAAGCTGAAGAAACGCTTTGCATGCTGCTTTTCTTGATTGGCTGTTTCCTGAAAAATCCTTGAAATTTGCTCGTAACCTTCTTTTTTTGCTACTTTAGAGAAAAATTCGTACCGATTGCGTGCCTGAGATTCGCCGGCGAATGATTTTAAGAGATTTTTTTCTGTTTCTGTTCCTTTTAATGATTTTGTCATTTTACTTGATTTTTATTATTTAATATGTAATAGACTTTTGAACGTCCGCAGGACTTCAAAACGTCTATACACTATTTGGTTTTTAATACTTTTTCCCCTTGTTTTTTAAAACGTTCAATAAACTTTTTATCCACACGATAGGGCAGAAGTCCCACTTTTGTGCTTTCTTTTCCGGCATAGTTTTTTTCTATTTTATAGATAGTTAAGAACTGATAATTCTTTTCCCATTTCTTATATTCTTTTTTACGGATGACTTCATCTAATTTCTTAAGTAAATTTTTTTTACGATAATAGCGAATTTTACCATCTTTAGCAGTGATAAAAATAGGATAACGCTTAATTTTGGCCTTAACAAGCCGGAATTTTAATTTTTTTGTTTTTTTCTTTAATTTCCTGAGATGGGCCCCGGCCTTACTTTTATTCTTAAATATGCCGTAAAAAAAATTCAAAGGCTTTTCGTTGATACTTTCTACTATATACATATCCGTTAATTTATTTTCAGTAAATATACATTTATTTTTAACTTATTTTTAGTAAATTTGAAATTAAATTTCAAATAAACCGAACCCTATGAAAAAGATTATACTTTTAAGTGTGTTTTTTATTTATAGTTATACTTCCTTTTGCCAGTCAGTATATTATGTAGATGCCAATGGTGGCAACGATAATAATAGAGGAACGATGCCCAGTCAGGCATGGGAAAGCTTAAATAAAGTAAATGGGCAGAAATTTAAAGCCGGCGACATTATCCTTTTCAGAAGAGGCATCAAATGGATAGGACAGCTTGAAATACGTAACATTAAAGGAAATGAACATCAGCTCATTACCTTTGGGGCTTATCCTGAGACGGGGGGCGAAGACCCTATTATCTCTACAATTGTCGAACATTCTCTCACGTGGACAGTTCAGGGGAGTAATATTTGGAGAGCCGACAGCTCACCGATTTATCATCCCGAAAGGTTGTGGGTGGATGGCAGCGAGGTTCTACGTGCAAATAAACTCAGCGAGTTAGACGGGCAGCACTTTTTCTGGTTCTATGATGCCGATGTAAACGGAAATCTGTATCTTTTCTCACAAACTGCTCCTTCTTCAAAAAAAATAAGCTTTACTTCGGGGCAAGTGCCTTTGTTGGTTGATAGTGCTAGCTATATTGTATTTACTCATCTTAATTTGCAGGGCGGTTGGACAAGTGTTTATGTCGGTAATCAAAGTAGTTATATTCATTTTAATGAAATGCAAATAGGTAAATATGCCGCAAATGGAATAGATATTAATTCGGAGAATAGTGCTGTGCCCGGATATATACACATTAAAAATTGTATTTTCGATGCCGCTTTTACGCTTGATTATTCTATGGCAGAAGCTTATCGTGGTACTGACGACAGAGGTTGCTCGGATGCTATATTTATTCAGAATGCCGAATACTGCGAAATAGACAGCAATACTTTTAAAAATTGGGGTCATGCTAGTATTAATATTGACGGCAAGGCGGAAGCAGGTGCAGAACCGAAGGTATCATATATCTCGGTGCATAATAATTATCTGAGTTCGCCGGATATCTGCTATGGTGGGCGGATTGCTGTTGATGACGCTCATCATTGCGAAATATTTAATAATGAGATTATTTATACCTCAGTACAGTGCCAATTTAATGGTTATAATAATCATATTCACCATAATATTATTGCCGGAACTAAGAATCTGCTTATTGTGTCGAAAACAAACGAAATTTCTGCCGGTATTGATGTGGAAAGTTATGCCAGCACTGAAGTTATGAACAATATTTACGAAAATAATCTGATTATTAATACCAAGGGGGTAGGTATTCACCTTAATACATCTGGTTCGCACGCTATACATGATAATATATTTCGAAATAATATTATTTATAATTGTGGTAACATATCCGAAGTGGCAGGAATAGGCATTCAGGTGGATAGTAACACGACAGAAGCACCAACGAGCAATAATATATTCTATAATAATCTGATTTATAATGCAGATACAAGTATAACCATAGATTTTAGGGGCAAAAAAATAGATGTAGCCGGTTTTAATTCACTAAACGGCACTTCGGAATATCAAATAGCAGAAAATATTGCGGCTAAGCCTCTTTGGGTAGATGTGGATAATACCGATTATCATCTAACTAGTGCTTCGCCTTGTATTGATGCCGGCACGAATATGCTGGCTATCTACGATTTTGACGGGAATAGCATTCCTTATCCCGGAACAGCGCCTGATATAGGAATTTATGAATATCAGCACC
>CAYQXT010000375.1:3286-3825 GCA_964421365.1 uncultured Bacteroidaceae bacterium | reverse complement strand
AAGTCCGTAGGACGATCCTATTGTTAGCCCATAATTTTAATTATGGGAATTATTTTTTTTTATTTTTAAATTTTTATCGGACAACAATTTATTATTTTTGAACAAAAAGGTATAAAAGTTGTTGCGGATAAGGTTGATAATATTGACTGTTTTTAAAAAGGTATTGATTGTCTTTTAAAAAACAAAAAAAAATGACTGACAGCACAATGTTAAAACTATAAAAATAGACATCTCATTTACAATTGATTAATGAAGCCGTCCGACCGTTTTGATACAAATTCACTTTTTTATACCGGACTCAATAATCATTTATAAAAATCTAATGCCGTTTTTGTTCGCAAATCAAACAGAATGCTTGATATTAAATAGTAGAACATGCTAAGCACCCGGACCTATCTCTTTGTATATTATATTTTGGAAAGCAACTATGTTTTCAGTGACAAATAAAATTCACCATTATTAATTCACAATTGCTTATAACTTTATTAATTACAGCAGTTAAAGGACGCGAAAATAAATTTTTTTGGAAATTTTTAGCT
>CAYQXT010000375.1:0-3276 GCA_964421365.1 uncultured Bacteroidaceae bacterium | reverse complement strand
TCTATCAGATATAAAATATTGTAAGTTTTAGATCGACTCATTCATAATATTACTAATTCTTGAATTCTGTATCTCAATTCCGAATTTAAAAACTTTTTTCTACATTTGTTGCACATAAATCAAATAGAATGAAAAAAATAAGTTTAATGGTCTTTCTTATGCTTTTTGGAGTGGTATCGCTCTGGGCACAAAGTTTAAGTAAGGACAAAAATTGGCAGAATCTGGATTATAAAAAGGATAAAGTGATGGGTGTTAGCTCTGATTTGGCCTATCAGACAACTTTAAAAAATAAACAATCTAAAACTATAATTGTAGCCATTATTGACTCTGGCACAGATACTTTACAGGAAGATTTGCGAGCACATATTTGGACAAACCCAAAGGAAATTGCTGGAAATGGTATAGATGACGACCATAATGGCTATATAGATGATATTCATGGCTGGAGTTTTTTGGGAAATTCAAAAGGGCAACATATTACGACAGAAACTAGTGAATTAACCCGTCTTTATGGAAAATATAAGGCAGGATTTGGCGATAAAACGGAAAACGAAATCGCCGATAAAGATAAAAAGGCATATCAAGAATATTTATCTATAAAAAAAACTTACGAAAAATCGGTTGAAGATAATAAAAAGCAGTTGGAACAGGTAAAGCAATTTCAGGCTTTTTATACCAATTCTTCTGCCATGCTGATGGAAAAATTACATTTGGATACGCTTACTTACGAAAATTTGAGTAAAAAGAAAGTGAAAGATAAAAAGATTAAAAAAGTTGTTCAGATTTATATGCGTTTGCTAAAACAAGGTATTGGACAAAAAGATTTGGATGAGTATTATAAGCATTTTGAAAATGCCTTGAAATATGGACTCAATCCCAATTTTAATGCCCGGGATAGTATTATTGGAGATAATCCTGAGGTTATTGACGGAAAGCCTTATGGCTGTAACGATGTAAGCGGACAGGGAGCTTTGCATGGTACACATGTAGCCGGAATTATTGGGGCGCTTAGAAATAATGGTATAGGAATGAATGGTATTGCAGCAAATGTTAGGTTAATGATTATCAGAGCTGTTCCTGATGGTGATGAGCGAGATAAGGATGTGGCAATGGCCATTCGTTATGCAGCTGATAACGGAGCCCGAGTTATTAATATGAGCTTTGGTAAAGCCTATTCACCCCAAAAAGAGCTGGTAGATGCAGCGGTGCGTCATGCCGATTCTTTGGGAGTGCTGATGGTACATGCTGCCGGAAATGATAATAAAAATCTGGATAAAGAAGTTTCGTATCCTTCGCCGGTTTATTTAGACGGGAAAAAAGCTGTTAATTGGATTACGGTGGGAGCTTCATCTATGAAAAAGGGAAAACATCTCGCTGCTTCATTTTCTAATTATGGAAAAGAGAATGTGGATTTATTTGCTCCGGGTGTAGCGATCTATTCTACTGTGCCCAAAAATGAGTATAAGAAAGAAGACGGAACAAGTATGGCTTCGCCAACGGCTGCTGGAGTGGCTGCTTTAGTACTTTCTTATAATCCTGATTTAACAGCTACTCAGTTAAAAGATATTCTGATGAAATCGGTTACGAATGTGGCTAAGAAAAAGGTTATTATTCCGGGCAAGAAGAAAAAGAAAATTGCTTTTTCTGAGCTGTGCGTAAGCGGTGGAATTATTGATGCTGAGAATGCTCTACTACTCGCTGAGAAAATAGCTAAGAAAAAGGCTAATTAGAGGGTATATATAAAGTTTAATAAATATTTTTTGTCCACGAATTATACGAATAAACATGAATAATTTTTATTGAGTAAAACCGCTGTTCGGCTTAGGCTATATCTGAGTCGTTAATATTTTTTCAGGCTTAGCCAGAATAATAAATACGACAGAGGTAAAACCTTTGCCGAACGAGTAGAGTTTATGGACGGACACTAATTACGGAGTCTTGATTAATTGTTTTTATTTTAAGTATAACTCTGACAGGATTTTGAGCTCTGTCAGAGTTTTGTTAGCCAATTTAGCATTACTTCACATTCCTATTTCGTCAGCAATTTCTTCAAATGCTTCTATTGCCAGAGTTATAAATGTGTCTTGTTTTATCCCTGCTTTTTCAGAAACATCATTGATAAACTGTCGATTAACAGAGGCAGCAAAAGCGGCTGATTTTAGTTTCTTTTTGATAGATTTTACTTTAGTCTCAGCGATTTTTTTGTCCGGTCGGATGGCTACATAGGCTGATATTATTCCAGTGAGATTTTCTGCTCCGGCTAAAATAAAATCAAAATTACTCTTCCGCTTTATATTGCTTTTAGATATTCCTTCGGCATGAGCTGTAATGGCCTGAAACATCTCTGGTAATTCATAGCCTTCGTTCCGGAGTATTTCAACGGTTTTAAGTCCATGCAAGGTGTAATTGCCGTTAATGATGTCCATATCCAAATCGTGCAATAGTCCTGTTATTCCCCAGTAGTCGGCATCTTCGCCAATATTTACGGCTAATTTCCGCATAATTGCTTCACTTTCTAAAGTATGTAGGCGTAAATAAGGAGTCGTAAGATATTTTGTCCAGATTTCTATTGCCTCAGAACGAGTAATTTTTGTCTTCATTTTAGACTAATTATGTTTGTTAAATATCTTGACATATTTGTTTATATATAATATTTTGACAAAGACTTTTTTTTTAGCAGTAAACAGAGTTCACCATTCATCATTAATAATTCACCCTTGCTTATAATCTTATTCCCATTAATAATACGTCGTCTGTTTGCGATTCTTTTCCCTTCCAGAGTTCAAACTCGGCTGCGAGTTCTTGCTCTGCCGATTGCATGGTGAGGCGTTGATGGCTAAGTTTTGTCAATAAATTTTTTAGGCGATTTTTTTTGAACTTTGTGTTGTTATTGCCTCCAAATTGGTCTTGAAAACCATCAGAAGCCATATAAATTATATCCCCAGACTTGTATTTAATCTCTGTTTGTTCAAAGGCTTTCTCGCGGATAAAGATTCCAACAGGGTTTTTTACTGCTTTATATTCAATTAATTCATTATTATTAACAAGCCATAAGGGATTATTTGCACCGGCATACGTCAGTTTTTTATTTTTTTTCTCAATCAGGACACAAACCATGTCCATTCCGTCTTTATTGGTCATTTGCTCTTCGCTCTGCTGTAAGGATTTTTTAATCATGGAACGCAAATTTTCCAAAATATCTTTAGGCTGAATTTCAGGATTATTGGCAATTATTTCGTTGAGATAAGAGATACCGAGCAGACTCATAAATGCACC
>CAYQXT010000374.1:0-3827 GCA_964421365.1 uncultured Bacteroidaceae bacterium | reverse complement strand
TACCACAGGCCAGTTTAGTGTTAGCCAATCCTCCATTCGGCACTAAAATGGGGGGAGGTCAGGCAACTCGCGATGATCTGGTGCATTACACCAGTAATAAACAACTGGCATTTTTACATTTAATCTACCATCAACTTTTAAAACCCGGCGGACGTGCCGCCGTAATATTACCTGATAATGTTTTATTTGAAGGAGGCATAGGCAAAACTATTCGTAATGACTTAATGGATAAGTGTAATTTACACACTATCATACGTCTGCCCACCGGTATTTTTTATGCTGCCGGAGTAAAAACCAATGTATTGTTTTTTAGTAAACCAAAAGATATTAGAAAAGATAAAGGCAATACCAAAAATGTCTGGGTCTATGACCTGCGCTCGAATATGCCTCAATTTGGTAAACGGACCTTATTAACTGAAAATCATTTTAAAGAATTTGTAAAAAACTTTGGAAAAGATCCATTTAAGCCAAGTGACAAAGCCAGAGAAAAATTTGTAACTAACTATTCGGTCAAAGACGATGACTCAGAAGTTTGTCGCTTACGGTGTTTCACTCGAGAACAAATAGCAGAAAAAGATGACTCATTAGATTTAGCATGGATTAGAGATGATAGTGATGTAGATCCGAGTAATTTACCTGAGCCTGATGTATTAATAAATGAAGCGATAGAAGAAATGGCGGGGGCTATGAATGAGTTGCAGGCAATATTGGTTGAGTTGGGTGCGGAAGAAGAATTGGAGTTGGTTTGATGGGAGAGTTGCCTGAAGGCTGGTTAGAACTTAACATTGGCGATGTTGCTTTGGTTGTTGGTGGCGGCACGCCAAAAGCTAGTGATGAAACGAATTTTGAAGAGCCAAGCAAAGGTATAGCTTGGTTAACCCCCGCTGATTTGAGTAAATATAAAAATAAATTAATATCTCACGGGAAAAGAGATCTTAGTGAAAAAGGTCTTGATTCAAGCTCCGCAAAATTGATGCCTAAAGGTGCGGTAGTATTTAGTAGTAGGGCACCTATTGGTTATGTTGCTGTTGCAGAGAATGATATATCTACAAACCAGGGGTTTAAAAGTTTTGTATTTACGAACGATGTTGATTCATCATATGCGTACTACTATTTGAAAAGTATTAGGCACTTGGCTGAGAGCAGAGGTACAGGTACAACATTTAAGGAAATTTCAGGAGCAGTAACTAAAAAACTACCATTTAAACTGGCTCCTCTAAACGAACAAACCCGCATCGCCAATAAACTCGACTCACTACTCGCCAAAGTCGAAGCCGCCCAAACCCATCTCGAAAAAATCCCAACCATCCTAAAACGCTTCCGCCAATCCGTACTTGCAGCCGCAACATCGGGGGAGTTGACGAAGGAATGGCGAGAAGAAAAAGAATGTACTGATTGGAGGTTAGAGAAAGTTGGAAATATTGTTGAAAAAATAGAAGCAGGCAAAAATATTAAATGTGATGAGAGGCCACCAAATGATAATGAATGTGGAATTATAAAAATTAGTGCGGTTACGTGGGGGATTTATAATGAAACGCAAAGCAAAACATTATCAGATGAAGAATTTTTTATTGAAAATCGTCGAATTAAAATAGGAGATTTTTTGATTTCTAGGGCAAATACACTTGAGCTACTGGGTATGCCAGTAATAGTTCATGATGTGACTAAGAATCTTATGTTAAGTGATAAGGTGCTTCGTTTAGTGATGCCAGAGTATGAGAAAAAATGGTTGAATTTTTTTATTAGGTCCCCAAAGGGTAGAAGTGAAATTGAATCAAGAGCTACTGGTAATCAGCAATCTATGAGAAATATTGGGCAGAAGGCGTTACTTGATATAGATTTGCCAAGGCCAGATAAGAAAGAAAAAAAAGAAATAGTACGCAGAGTAGAATCATTGTTCATACTTGCTGATACAGTCGAAAAAAAATACAACGAAGTAAAAAAACGCACCGATAAACTAACCCAATCCATACTCGCGAAAGCTTTTAAAGGAGAGTTAGTTCCACAAGATCCGAACGATGAACCTGCTATTAAATTATTAGAAAGAATAAAACGTGAACGTAAATTAAAAATTCAAGATAAAAAGTCGAGAAAAAATATTGATAAGTTAGACGCAAAAATTAGTGTGATAGAGCGGGATACGATTGTAAAAATGAAAGTAATTACACAGGAAATTCTAATGAAATTTAAAGATGCACCACATGATTATCTTAAAAAATTAATTTTAGACTATCAGAGTGAGATTACAGCAAATAAATTATGGGAGCTATCTGGTTTCTCAATTGACGATTTTTATGAAAAGCTTCGTCAAGAAGAAAATAATGGGCTAATAAAGGAAACCCCTGAAAATAAAAATACTGAAAAACGTTACTTGATTGCCGGTTAAGGATTTAAGCATGAAAATACAAAGACTGTATATAAAACAATATAATAATTTAAAAGACTTTGCATTTGAGCCTAGTCAAACAGAGCCTACTACCGTAGTGCTCGGGCGAAATGGTGCAGGAAAGTCAAATCTGATTGAAGCCATTGTTGAAATATTTCGAGATTTAGAAAGCTTTACTGCTTCGTCGTTTTATTATGAAATTGAATACACCTGTTATAACAATAATATAAAAGTGATATGCGATCCCGATGAAAAAAGTAAAATTCAGTTTTATGTGCAGAAAGCCAAGTTAACTAAAAAACAGTTTTTAGGTATGATTGATGAAGTGTTGCCAAAGCATGTATTTGCCTATTATTCGGGTTGGAATAAGCGCCTTGAAGGTTTGTTCGATAAACCATTAAATAAATTATATGTCGCCTGGAAGAGTGGCAGTGCGGCAGACAATATACCCTTGCGGCGACTATTTTATTGCCGTAAAGATTATAGTCAGTTTGTTCTACTGGCATTTTTTCTGCTCAATGATAATCCTAAAGTGAAAGATTTTTTAGAAAAATACCTAAATATCGAAGATTTCATATCGGCTTTATTTGTTATGCATAAGCCCTATTGGCGGGGAAATAAAATAACCGATAATGATCGGCAAGAGGGCGACCCTAAATTCTGGTTTGCAAAAGGTGCATTTCTTAGTTTCTTAGATCGGCTGTGGCGTTATGCATTAGCGCCTATTAGAGCAGAGGAAACGAAAACCATTGATTTTCGTGAACGAACAGAAGCAAATGAACAGATATATCTTTTTATAAAAAATTTAAAAGCGCTTAAAGAATTAAAATACCCCGGTGAAGATGAGACACATTTTTTCGCCCATATGGAAGGCTTGTACCTGTGTGATTTGATTGATGAAGTGCGTGTTACGGTTAAGCATACAAAGGCGGGTAAAATACGTTTCGACAGTTTATCTGAAGGTGAGCAGCAATTATTAACCGTACTAGGCCTTTTACATTTCACTAAGGGAGAAGAGTCACTCTTCTTGCTTGATGAACCTGATACACATTTAAACCCGTCCTGGACCTATGAGTACTTACGCCTAATTGAAGAGCAGGTAGAAAACCAGAATTCTCAGCTTTTAATTGCTTCTCATAACCCCTTAATGATTGGTGGTTTGGCTAAGGAGCAAGTTAGGTTGTTAAATAGAGAGATGGTAGGAGATAGTTACAGAATAAAAGCAGATATGCCAGCGGATGACCCGATAGGCATGGGGGTTGATGGTTTACTGCAGTCTGAAATCTATGGCATGCAGTCAGTGCTTGCACCGCAGGTTATTGAAAAAATACATTTAAGGCAAAAGCTCCTGGCAGCGCATAAACAAACGAACAAAATAAAAGAACAGATACAAAGCCTCTCTAATGAGCTGGCCGAAATGGGAGTGGCTATTAGTCATCCG
>CAYQXT010000373.1:0-3833 GCA_964421365.1 uncultured Bacteroidaceae bacterium | reverse complement strand
ATACATTACAAAAAATATACAATTATTTTTAATAATAATAATAATAAATAGTAAAAAAAATATTTTTACAACTTATTTTCGATGTTCCCCCTCTTTTCCCATAAGAATTTTCTGATAGTAATCCGGATGCCGCAAAATATAATATGCCGTATCTATCATCTTATCATGCCGCAAATTATAAGCTAAACGCCCTTTCTGATAATAATATCTTCCAACGATCTCCATCCCCAAGTAACGTTTAATGATAGGAGAATCTAATTTTTTTATATTGTTTTGCTCACTTAGAATTTTATTAAGCTCAGTAATATATTGTAAAATCTCACGATTAGATCGATTAGAGGAAGTAAGTGAATTTTTGAAACTTTTCAAACTTTTTTGCTCTTTAGAGGTAAATTTAAAGTTTTTTTGGTTTAAAAAGTTATAAAAATCATTCAAAATTGAATCATTAACAAAAAAATTCCTAATTTTTGGTATAGAATTATGATTTACAGCAAAAAGAGTGGCATAATCAAAAATATAGTTCTTTTGAAAAATAGTCCGTAAGTTTTCGTCATACTTTAAACTATCACTCAAAATATCAGGTTGAATTCCTGCCCCATCAAAAACTTTACGCCCATTGCGAGTAGTAAATTCTGAAATTAAGGAATCAGGAATTTGAAAAACACTTCCATCGGCTCTACGATGCGTATAATCAAGCGCCTGGATACATCGCCCACTTGGAATATAATATTTTGCCGTTGTTACTTTCAGGCGAGTATGATAAGCCAATTTACGAGTAGTTTGAACCAAACCTTTTCCATAAGTTCGATGACCTACAACTACTGCGCGGTCTAAGTCCTGCAAAGAACCGGATACAATCTCAGATGCAGAAGCAGAACCCTCATTTACAAGTACAACAATTGGAATACTGGTATCAATAGCTTGATTTTGAGTTCTATATTTGGTATTCCAATCTTTTACTTTGCCCCGGGTTTCAACCACAAGATTTCCTTTGGGAATAAAAAAATTGACAATATTAATAGCTTGATTTAAAAGACCTCCAGGATTTCCTCGTAAATCAATAATTAAACTTGATATTTTTTTATTTATCAATAGATTATTCAATGCTTTACCAAAACTAGCAGCTGAATTATCTGTAAATGAAGTAAAACGGATATAACCTATACTATCAACTGCATCGGCAAAGGGTACCGGACTAATATTAATCTTACTCCTTGTCAGCAGAAAGTTTTTAGGATTGGTAATTCCGGGACGGGTAATCTGCATTTTCAATATAGTATTATCCTTTCCTTTAAGTAATTCACTTATTTCATCTAAAGTTTTGGATGAAACATTTACATCGTCTATCGACAAAATTTCATCACCCGGTTTCAGTCCTGCTTTTGCTGCCGGATAATTTTGATAGGTTTCAATAATGACTACCTTTTTAGCCCGTCGTTGAACTATGGCACCGATACCACCATATTCTCCAGTTGTCATAAACTTAAATTCCTCGATCTTAGATTCGGGATAAAAAACCGTATAAGGATCTAACTCAGCCAGCATAGCATCTATGGCTGTTTTAATACTCTTACCAGGGTCAATTTCATCTACATAAAGAGTATTTATCTCTTTAAAAACACTAAAAAATATATCCAGATTTTTAGTAATTTCGTAATTACGAGGATCATCTCTGTAAAAAGCAGTAGTTCCGGTTATTATAACCAATAAAACAAGCAAAAGCTTGATTCTTTTTTTTATTTTCATAGCTTATATTTTTAAATTAATTAAAACAAAATATAAGCCAAAAAAATGAAAGAAAATAAAGAATAAAAAATAATGTTCGAGATGATTACATCCTTGAAATTAAGCCATCAATAACTGCATCCATCCTTGTGTTCAAAAAGTCTGTTTCAGGAATTCTGTCAGAAGAATAAATCAAAGTAACAGAATATTTTTTATTTTGAGGTAAATGAGTATAAAAATAAGGCTTTTTAAGACGATAAAGCTCCTTAATTCTCCTCCTTATAAGATTACGCTTATTAGCTCGCTTAAATCGCCTCTTTGGGACAGTGATTAGTATCTGTACTGGATAAGTGGGTGAGGCATTTTCAGGTAAATAAAAAACTTTAAATGGAAATACAAAAAAAGAATTACCTTCAGAAAAAAGCTTTTGAATAAGCTTTTTAGACTTTAATCTTTCCTCTTTTCTGAAAGTTAAACTATTTGGAATAAGAGTCATTTATTTAACAACTGGTTTACTCGGTTTCTTTTTGATATATTGCTCAACTGCCATAGTCATTGATGGTGCTTGTGGTAAAGGAGCTTCAATATCAAGTCTCAAACCAGCATCTTTGACAGCCTGAGCTGTTAATTTTCCAAAAGATGCAATTCGAGTATTCTTCTGTTCAAAATCTGGAAAATTTTTCAACAATGATTTAATTCCACTCGGACTGTAAAAAACTAACATATCGTAATCTACATTTTTTAAATCTGATAGATCAGAACTTACTGTTTTATAGAAAAAAGCAGTCTTAAAAGTAATCTTTTTTGATTTTAAAAAATTAGGAATTGAATCTGAAGCGGTATGACTAACAGGAAGAAGAAATTTTTCTGCTTTATTCTTAATCAGAATATCAAGCATATCTTCTATTCGCTGTTTACCATGAAAAATTTTCCGTTTACGATACACAATATATTTCTGCAAATACAAAGCAACGGCTTCTGTCTTACAAAAATATTTCATTGTTTCCGATACCTGAATTCGTAATTCTTTAGCCACCCTAAAATAATGATCAATAGCTGTGCGGCTAGTAAATATTACCGCTGAATAATCCAATAAGTTAATTTTGGCTCTACGGATCTCTTTACCGGGCACACCCTCAACTTCAATAAATGGACGAAAGTCCACTATTAAATTATTTTTCTCAGCTAAATCAAGAAAAGGATTTTTTCCGTTTATAGGAACCGGCTGTGACACTAAAATTCTTCTAATTTTCAAAGCCTTTAAATTTAAGATTACTAACTATACAAACTATTTCGTTAAAAACAAAATAGCCTTAAATAATACTAAAATAGGTATTATTTCAAGGCTGCAAAGATATAAAAGAATACCGAAAAATGAAAATGAACTACGTAATAAATTAGTGAATATTGCAAGATTTTTTAACAAAAACACTATAATTACTATGCATAATACCATAATTAAAAAAAATGTAGTAAAACTATCTGGTGCAAAATAAAGAATAAAAAGAAAGGGTAATATAATTAATCCTGTTAGACCGTTATAAATGTGTAATATAATAAAATGATTACCTATAATATCCTTATAGTTGAAAAAATAACGGATAAAATATAACAATAACGATTTAAAAAAAATTAAAACAAAAGAAAAAGCTATAAAATAAGCCATAAGCTCAAACGAATTGCCCAGAAAAAACTGCAGATGGAAGTATTTAGACACTTTTAATAGAAAAAAAGAAAGGCTCACAAAGGATAAAATTTCAGTTGCTACTATAAAAAAACTAAGACGACCGTTTAGCTCGTACAAGAAGTTACTCAAGGCCTTACCAGAAAATGTACTCGCAATCCACATAGCAAATTCAGAGGTATAAAAATGGCGTAGAAATAACCAGAAAACACTTATCAAAACAAAATACAAAACAAGCCATTCAGAAGTCATAATTTTTTTCAGCAAAAATACAAATGATTTGGATGAATCCAGAAAAAAATCTGTATGAAAATAATTTTTGTTTCATTTAATTCCTGAGTCCAGCATAAAAAGGTAAATTTGTATCAAAATCGGTCGGACGGCTTCATTAATCAATTATAAATGAGCTGTCTATTTTTACAGT
>CAYQXT010000372.1:237-3841 GCA_964421365.1 uncultured Bacteroidaceae bacterium | reverse complement strand
ATCATATTTCAAATTTTGTAAAGAATATCGTATGCTAATATCCGGCTGATATTTATTTCTGTAAACGGATAAACTTTTACTCCGAATATTTTTATCTGATTTTACTTCAATGGGAATTATTTTATTTTGATATTGCCACAAAAAGTCAATTTCTGCTTTACTGCCCGAACGCCAATAACGAGGCATTGTCTCAGACTGTTGAACTAAACTATTCAAAATGTAATTTTCTGTTAATGAACCTTTAAATTCTGAGAATAAATTATTCTTGTTTGTAAAAATAAATGCCGGTAAATGAGCCAAAACTCTGAGAAGTCCAACATCCGGCAGGTAAATTTTAAATGCAGTCAAATTATCATAAGCAGCTAAAGGTAATGCCGGTTTTGAGGCGCAATACACTTTGTAAGCCAAGCCTGCATCTATAAGCCATTGTAATGCTGATTCATAATCTCTCGCCCGTGCCCCCGGCTTTACGGTTTGATATAAAAACTTTTTGTTTTCGCGAGCGAGCTGTGAGGGCAAGGAATTCCAGATATAATTAATTTTTGGAATGTCTTTATTTTCTATATGTTTTGAAAAATCTAATTTATAGGCATTTAAAATGTCATTTTGTATTTGCTCACAATTTTCGATATCTTCGTTTTCCATCAGATTTGCCAAGGCTTCGGGCATACCGCCTGCGATATAGTATATTTTTAACTTTTCGACTAAGGAATTGAAAAAAATATCGGGTATAGGCTCAATTTTGGTCAAATTTTCTAAATACGAATGCAAACCGGAGTCTGCTTGTGCCAAATATTCGCTAAAAGTGAGTGGATAAATTTCTAAAAAATCTATTTTGCCCACAGGAAAGGAAGCTCCGCGACTCATTGCTACGCCAAGTAGGGAACCAGCACATGCTATGGCATATTCTGGTTTTTCTTCGCAAAAATATTTTAGGGAATTCAGAGCTGCGTTACACTCCTGAATTTCATCAAATATTATTAGCGTTTTTTGCGGCTTTATTGCCCGACCATTTACTAATGTTAAATTTTGTAAGATACGCTTAGGTTCTTTAGTGGTTTCAAAGAACTGCTTAATTTCGTTTTGTTTATCAAAATTAAAATAAGCGATATTTTCAAAATTATTTTCACCAAAATATTTTAATATCCATGTTTTTCCTACTTGCCTCGCTCCTTGTAAAATTAATGGTTTTCGCTTTGGCTTATTTTTCCATGCCAATAGCTTCTGCTCAATTCTTCGGTTAATTTTCATTTTTCCACACTTTGCTGCCGATTATGTGATTTTTTTCACAAAATCAGCACTTAATATTGCCAAAGATAAAAAATAATGATGGATTGTTAATGCTTAAATACTATTTATTTGAATTTGTCGATGAAAATTAGGCCAAATTTTTCACTATTAATTCAGCAGTCTTACCTTTGCCATATAGTTTCTTAGAAAAATCAAGCTCTGTATTCAGCATTTTTTCTACCGCATTGGTGATTTTTTCTAAATTTGGTGTTGTAATGATATTATATCCGTTTTCTACTAATTCAGTCCATTCTGTTTCAAAGCGCATTGTAATGCAGGGTTTCTCAAAAAAGTAAGCTTCTTTTTGCAGTCCACCGCTATCGGTCATTACGAGTTTGCAATTTTTTAGTAAATAAAGCATTTCAAGATAACCAACTGGCTCTACTAATTGTACTTCATCAGTACTTTGTATGGCGTATTCTGCAAGTGCTTTTTTTGTACGTGGATGCAGAGGCAAAATAATTGGAATATCTGTAGAAATGAGGTTAAATGCCTGAAAAATACTGCGTAAATAGCAATCATCGTCTGTATTTTCTTGCCGGTGAACAGTAGCAAGAATATATTTTTTGGGTAAATCAAAATTGGGTTTTCGGGCTTTTTTAGCAAAATGAAGTACCGAATCGTACATAATGTCGCCTACTGGATAGATTTTGGCTTCGAAATTATCAAATCCTTCTGCTTTTAGGTTATTTACAGCTGTTTCCGAAGGGCAGAAAAGAAAGTTACTGATTCTATCGGTGAGAATGCGGTTTATTTCTTCGGGCATTTGCATATTAAAAGAGCGCAAACCTGCTTCGATATGTGCCAGCGGAATATGCAATTTTGAGGCGGCCAAAGCACCTGCCAAAGTGGAATTGGTATCGCCATAAATTACTACTCTTTCCGGTTTTTCTTTAATTAGAATTTCTTCAATTTTTTCGAGCATTTGGCCGGTCATAGCACCATGATTTAATCCGTTTATATTCAGATTATAATCGGGTTTTGGAATGCCCATTTGCTCGAAAAAAACAGCACTCATTTTTTTGTCAAAATGTTGCCCTGTGTGAATGATTATTTCCTGTAAATCTGGGTGTTTGGCTATTTGGTGGCTCAATACGGCGGCTTTAATAAATTGAGGCCGTGCGCCTATTATGGTTACTATTTTCATTCTGTTTGTTTTTTTGTCCTCCAATTGCACGAATTAGCGAGAGGATTATCCTTTTTTGATTATCTTTACTCGAAGGGGGGTGTTTTTTATTTACTTCTGGTGGTGTCGGCGATAATATGCCATATACGAATAAAAATACAGATTTTATCAGATATAGCCTATAAAATTATTTGTTTTTTAATTTTTATACATTGTATGGCACAAAAAAAGATATTTGATTGTAGTTGCAGGTATAAGTGGGCTTAAAGCTTACTATAAAACTGCAATAATTTTTTTTGTTCTGCCTCCCATGTGTACTGATTTTCAATAATTTGCCGTCCATTTTGTCCTGTTTCTTTAGCTATATCTCTGTTTTTAACGAAATAATTGATGGCTTTGGCTATTTCCTGCGGTTTTTCCGGATTAATGCATTTTCCGGCTTCGTTTTTTTCAATTAGATTTTGCCATAACGTAAAATTTGAACCTATAACGGGTAAGGAAGCGGCCATATATTCAAAAATTTTATTGGGTTGTGCGTTTATATGGTTTCTGGCCGGTAAAAAAGTAAGAATTCCGGCGACTGATTTCTCAAAAATATCACTTAGTTCCGTGCGGAATACCTGTCCGTAATAATTAACCAAGTTCCAGTTGGGATGTTTTTTTATTTCGGCTTCGAAATTGGCATCGTCAAATTTTCCGGCCAAATTTAGGCGACAATCGCAGAAACTAAGTGAATCGAGTAACTGCCCAATACCTCTAATTCGGGTGATGATTCCTACATAGCAAATTTCGTTCTGTTTTTGTTTGAAGTTATGTTTAATAATCTGAAATTCAGATAATAATGGATAATTATTTATATCCTGTGTGTTTTTATTGAGTGGTAAAAATCGCTCTTTAATATGTGGGGTGGCGGTAATTATTCCGCTCAGTTTCGCAGCTATATGATTTTCGATTTTTTCGATTAGATAAGCAATTGGTTTTCGGATAAGCTTAGGTATCCAGAATTTGTCTCGGAGGCTGGCTGGCAGGTCTTCGTGGGCATCGTAAATGACTTTTTTGCCTGATTTTTGTAACTTTAAGCCTACAAATAGTAGTTCGGGGTCGTGAAAATGGTAAATATCTGCCTCTGTTTCTTTTGCTTTTTTATAAATTAACTTTGGAATTACTAAAAAGCGATGAAACCGACCT
>CAYQXT010000372.1:0-227 GCA_964421365.1 uncultured Bacteroidaceae bacterium | reverse complement strand
TTACTCCTACGTCAAAAAAATCAATATTATTCTGTTGTTCCTCTCCTTTTCCATCGGCAACAATCAGATGTGTTTCATACGCATCAGACAGAGAGGTGCATTCTTTAAAAAAAATTCGCACATCGTAGCGTGGATGTGCGGAGGTGAGGTGGCAGATTTTATGCATTTTTTAGTTTTAATATAATAAATACTAATTAAAAGCCTTCTTTTTATCAATATATTTAACC
>CAYQXT010000371.1:3350-3852 GCA_964421365.1 uncultured Bacteroidaceae bacterium | reverse complement strand
CCATGACCAAGATGCACGGTTGTAATAGCTACAATCATTGTAACAATTAAAGGAACGGTAATATAACGTGTACCTAAGCCCAGAGTGAGTAAAATTACGCCTAACATTTCGGTCGTGGCTGCAAGGTAAGCATTCAACAGAGGCATAGGATAATTCATGCTACCAAACCATTGGGCTATGGCGTTAATATCATGCCATTTAAGTAGGGCAGGATAAAATAAACCGTAAGCCATTACAAGTCGAAGAAAAAGCAGAGCAGAATCTTCTAATTTAGGAACGAAATTCAAATATTTTTGGATTAAATTTTTCATGATTTTTTGTTTATATGTTACTATTTATTTGCTAATACTTTTTACAAAAAAGGCTTTCTTATCGAAAGCCTTTAATTAAATTTGATGCTAATTATTAGCTTCTACTTCCTCCACATTTCCCTTCACCACATTTACTCTCAGTATTTTTCTTTTTGTCAGTTGTCTTTTTGTCGGTCTTTTTCATACCTTTT
>CAYQXT010000371.1:0-3250 GCA_964421365.1 uncultured Bacteroidaceae bacterium | reverse complement strand
TTATCACCACCGCATTTTCCTTCACCGCATTTGGATTCTGTATTCTTTTTATCCATTTTTTTATCACCACCGCATTTTCCTTCACCGCATTTGGATTCTGTATTCTTTTTATCCACTTTTTTATCATCTTTCTTACTTTTTTTTCCCTCGCCGCATTTTCCTTCGCCACATTTTGTGTCTATATTTGGTTCAGCGAACATGGCTGCAAGTATATTAGGATTGACAGAGGCCTGATCATTAAATGCTAAATCGGAAGAGACTTTGGTTGTATTCGCTGTGTTGATGCTTTGCAAACTAAAAGCTAAAGCTCCTACAAAAAATAAACCGACTACTAATGTTACAATTCTTTTTGTTTTCATTTTTCAAAATTTTAATTTATTTGAACATTTAGTCGCTGCTTATTTTCATTCCTTACAAGATATTTGAATCTATTTCTCTTTTAAGCTCTTTCTTAATATTATCTTTCTTATAATCAGATAATTTAAGAGATGAATCTAATTGCATTTTTGTTGTATTAATCTTAATTTTTGCTTCTAATTGGCTTACCTGCTTGTCGAAAAGACGACAAAACTTACAGGACATAAGATGTACTTTAAGTTGCCACTTTTCTTTAAGACTTAATGGTGAATCCATTGATTTAGATTTCAAAAAGGTGGCTTGTTCACATGTTATCATCCATTTTAACATCGGACGCATTATTATTTTTTTCCATTTTTGCATTTTTAATTTCCTCTCAAAATAAATTTTTTTCCATACATTCTCTTAGTTGTAACCGTGCTCTGTGCATGATTACCCAGAAATTTGACGAGGAAATCTGCACTTCCTTACAAAGTTCTTCGG
Source organism: uncultured Bacteroidaceae bacterium (assembly GCA_964421365.1). Taxonomy (GTDB): domain Bacteria; phylum Bacteroidota; class Bacteroidia; order Bacteroidales; family DYOH01; genus CAYQXT01. The sequence continues at coordinate 2,410 of CAYQXT010000371.1, read as the reverse complement.
TATCATATTCCTGAATTACTTTAAGAGTAAAGACCAAAGCCCATTTAGCAGGGAGTAATTCCAAACATAAATTAAAAATTCGCTGAAATTCCTCATTTTCCCAAGGAATCTCATCGGGCAACCATTTTCCTGGCGTGTACTCGCTAGCCCAAAATCCCTTCAGCATTCCATCTTGTTGAAAAGTAGCCTGTGCATCTAAAGAGACATCTTCGAGATTTTTATATTTTTTGCGGTAGAAGTCAACAACTTTTCTTCGTAGAATAGAGAAGAGCCATGTCTTAAACTGGCTTTGCTGCTTAAATTGGCCTACATTTTTATAGGCTGCAAGAAAAGTTTCCTGAACTAAATCTTCAGCATTTTCTTTGCCTATTCCTCTCGAAACAGCATAACGAAATAAATCATCTGAATACCAATCTACCCATAAATCTGGCTTATCAATAGGTTCAGTTTTTTCCATAGTTTTTTATTTTAGGTCAAATTTAATAACTAAAACCTAAATTCCAACTAACAGTAGAAAAAATATTATCTCTGATAAGAATAGCTCAACTTCTTATTACAAACGAATTCCCATAACTGTGATATCGTCAATTTGAGATTCGCCTCCAAAAGCCATCCACTTATCAAGAGTTTGTCCCAATTCGAGTGTCTGCTCACTACAATGCAAACCGGCAATTCTATTCAAAAGAATTCTAAAACGCTTAATTTTAAATTTCTCTGATTTTTCTCCTCCAAACTGGTCAACATAACCATCGGAAAAGAGATAAATCATATCGCCCTTTTCATAAGGAATTATTTGATTGGTGAATTCGGTTTCTTTTAGGTGAATAGCTACCGGATTTCTTGTAGCCTTATAAGTTACTAATTCACCTTTAGAATAATGTAGCAAAGGGTTATTCGCACCAGCATAGTCAAGTGTTTTATTCTGCTCATCAATAATACATAAGGCCATGTCCATTCCGTCCTTAGAGTCGGAATGAGGGTCAAACTGGTTTAAGGATTGCTTAATCAGTTTACGTAACTCGTTCAGAATATTAGAAGAATTTGCATTAGGGTATTTCTGACTAATTTCATTCAAAAGTGATATTCCAAGCATACTTACAAAGGCACCAGGAACTCCGTGCCCGGTACAATCTGCTACGGTAACAACTAATCTATTTCCCATTTTTTTAAGCCAGTAAAAATCTCCACTCACAATATCACGTGGCCGAAACAAGATAAAATAGTCCGCAAAAAGAGTGTTGAATATTCGTAAAGAAGGTAGTGCTGCGTTCTGTATCCGTTTGGCATAACGAATACTAGAGGTAATACTTTCACTTTTAAGCTCGATTAAAACATTCTTGCCCTGAATTTCATCTCTTTGAGCAGTAATTTCCTCCTTTTGCTGTTCCAATTCATTATTCAATTCCTCAAGATTATCGCGCTGCGCTTCTATTTCTTCTTTTTGTTGTAAAATCATCTGGTTTTGTTCGGTCAGTTGTGTATTCATTCTTTGTTTTACTTTAAACTGTCTATACACTCCAGCCAAAATCAAAAGAACAAGAACGATAACAATAAGCATGAAATTTCGTTGGAGTCGCTGTTTCTCTAACAATTCTAACTGATAAGCTTTTTCATAATTTAATTTTTCAATTTCCTGGGTCTGAGCCTTAGACACTTTTTTTAGTGTATCTCTTTGTAAACTGACAATAGTTAAAGTAGAATCTTTTTGTTTAATGCGGGCATTCTTTTTATTTATTGTTTTTTCAGTTGTGTCTTTTACATACTCAAATCTTCTCATTAATACCTCATACTTAGCATTTTGCCGAAAAGTAAAACTCGAATCTTTTATTTTTATATACGTTTTAAAATAATTAAGTGCTGATTTGTAGTCCTTTTGGGCAAATTTAAGTCCAAATAATATTTCACAGTTCTTCAAAATTAAATCATTCATATTCTCTTGTTCGGCCAGTTCTAAGCTCTCTATATAATTTTTTTGAGCCTTTCTGGTTTTGCCATTCAGCTGATACAAGCGGGCTATATTGTGATATACCAAAGCCTGACCGGTATAATCTTCTACAAGATTTAGATAATTTAATTCTGAATTATACATTTTTTGAGCTTTTTTAGCGCTCCCACTTATAGAATATATATTTGCCAAAATATCAAGAGAATGTATAGTACAGAGTGTGTCCTTATGTTCTTTACTAAAGAATAATCCTAATTTCGCATAATTAATTGCCTGATTATAATTGTTTTTCATACTTTTTTCAGCCAGAAGACAATAAATTTCTGCTTTTTTTGCTCCTTTGGCATAACCTAATTTCCTTAATAAACTCGTTGTATCTTGAGCAAAAATAAGACTAAAACTAAGGATAAATACAAATATTAATAGTATCTTTTTCATCGAATCAAATTCATTTATATATCTCAT
>CAYQXT010000370.1:0-3856 GCA_964421365.1 uncultured Bacteroidaceae bacterium | reverse complement strand
TGTGGCATGGGTTGCCGAGCGAAAAGATGTGCTCTACACCTTTTATTATATGCTATCGCTGATTTTATATGTCAAATATTTAGAAAAAAAGAAAAAGCTTTTCTTCAGCTTATCTCTTTTTGTATTCCTTCTTTCGCTATTAAGTAAAGGGCAAGCCGTGTCGCTTTCAGTTACCTTAATCGCCATAGATATTTTTTTAGGGCGAGACTGGAAAGACTGGAAAATATGGCTTGAAAAAATTCCATTTTTATTATTATCGCTAATTTTTGGAATCGTTGCCATCTTTGCCCAAAAAGCAGGCTCTGCCATTCACGATATTGCCGATTTCTATTTTCACGAACGCATTATCTGGGCTTCTTATGGTTTATTTGAATATCTGTGGAAACTAAGTATTCCCATACATCTCTCTCCCATTTACCCATATCCCTATAAATCAGGTCAACTACCCATTGTTTACTGGTTATATCTACTTCCAGCAGCGGCTATACTTGCCGGCTTCTATTGGGCATGGCGAAAAAACAGACTCATAGCCTTTGGATTAGGATTTTTCTTCATCAACATCTTTTTGCTTCTTCAACTTTTGCCCGTTGGTAGTGCCGTTATGGCCGACCGATATGCCTATATTCCAAGCATAGGCTACTTTATGCTCTGGGCATCCTTAATCCCTCTTTTTGCCGACAAAAAATTTAATTTAAAAATATTATATTTCCTTTTAATAATTCTATCACTCTTTTTCGGATTCCAGACATTTAAGCAATCCGATGTATGGCAGAATAGTATGAGCATATGGAACCAAACGCTTAAATACCACAAAGCTGCTGTGGTGGCATGGAACAACAGAGGTTCAACAAAAGAAAAATACAAAGAACATGCATCAGCAATAAAAGATTTCGATCAGGCCATATTTCTAAAACCAGATTATACCCACGCCTATTATAACAGAGGGACAGCAAAAAAAGCGCTAGCCGAAGAAACCTTAGACCCCAAGAAACGTCTAGCACTACTAACAGATGCAATAGATGATTTTGATAAAGCCATCGTTCTAAAATCAACATTTGATCAGGCTTATCACAATCGCGGCATTGTATATGACGATTTAAGGCAATTTCGTAAGGCTATTGATGATTTTAACAAAGCCATCCAGCTGAAGCCCAAAAATCCAGATCCATACATCAACAGAGGAGTTGTTTATGGTAAATTAGGTAAATTAGACAGCTCTATTGCCGATTTTGACTATGCCATTTCTATACGTAAAAATGATGCTTCGGCCTATTCAAACAGAGGACTCGCACGAAATATCAGCGGTGATACCAAAGGAGCTCTCGAAGACTATAACAAAGCCATTGGATTAGATCCTAATTTTGCAACGGCATACTCCAACAGAGGGATTATTTACAAAAAACTGGGAAAACACCAAAAAGCTTTAAATGATTTTAGTAAAGCACTAGATTTGAATCCAAGATTTGCTGAAGGCTATTTTCAGCGTGGAACAGTTTATATATTACTTAATAAAAAAAATCTTGGATGTAAAGATTTTCAGTTATCTTATCAATTGGGCTTTCGGGCGGCCGAAAACATGATTCAAAAGTACTGCAAGACTAAATAATAATTTGTATTTGTTTTTTAGGGCGGCCACGGGCTTTCCGCTTATAGTCCCCTTTCCATAAGGCACAAAAGCAAGCAAAAAAATGAGTTCCGTACCTACACTCTTTTTTTGCCTGCTTTTGTAGCCTTATGGCGGCAGCGAGCTATCGCTTCAATCCCTGCCGCATCCCGTAGAAAATCAGGAAAACAAACAAAAACCCATTCACTTCGCATAACAAATATAATAAACATCCTATTTTTTTGCGTATAATGCCTGTCTGACCAATTTCGATGCAAATTCACCTTTTTATACTGAACTCATCTATGTTTTCTAATGTATCTATGTGGTTAATCTTAAAATATAAATAGATGAAAAAAAATTTAATATCTCATTTTCAATTAAAATAAGCATAACTAACACATGATAAGCACTCTGACATATTTATTCGTTTATTAAATTTTGAAAACGATTTATTCTCTATCGACAAACAGAATTCACAATTAACAATTCACCATTGCTCAGTAATCACCTAATCCCGTGCCGAGAAACTACGTTCGTATTTGAATTTTGAAGTAGAAATAACCAGATATTCAAGCCTTCCATCAGGGTCAAGATTATCCTCTATTTCAATTCTCCTTTTAGTTACTTTAGCAACCCCTCTAATCACAAACTTTGTTGCCATCCAGAATTTATTTTTAGAATATATTGCTTTCTTAAAAGTCGATTTAGACCATTTTAAATAGGCAAGAACCTTAATTCGGCTAATATCTTTACGAATTAAAGGCTTTGAAAATTTTGATACAACCAGAATTTTCACATTAGATGAATTTGTGAGTTTAAAATTCTCTTTAATAGACAATCTCACAAGTTTAGATTTTTTTTGTATTATACTTTTATTCCCAAAAGAATCTGCATCCGAATGAGTTACAACATGTTTTGATATCTCTTTTCCAAGCATAGAAACATCAGAAAGCTTATGATTATTAGGGCTTACATTCTTCTCCGGAAAAGAAACTACCGGAATTTGAGCAACCTGCAAACCAACAGGCTTGTTCCGAAGTAGAGGAAGCAAAAACAAAACAGCAAAAAATGCTGCAATAGAAGCCGCTCTTACCCAGTTAGAATGAAATATTGAGTATCTATACAAAGATTTTTTAGCCGGAAATATAATTTTTTGCTTTTTAAGTTTTGTTTTCTGGTAAAGCTCAAAATCAAAATTTTTATCCTCCATTCTCAGCTCACTAAGAAAAAAACTTCGTTGATTTTCATCAAAATCATTCTCAAGAAAATCTATACATCTATCCGTAAACATATTAATACTAATGCTCTCTTCATCCGAATACAGAATATTTCTATCCAATTTTATTTCTTCCTTTTGTAGAGAAAAATTTCCCACACTAATAGCCTCTAACTCCATAGCCAAACAAGGATTTTGTACTAAAAAATTCTCAAATTCCAATAGTTGAGCATTAGAAAGCTTCGCCTCTATGTAATCAATAAAAAACGACTCGTAATTATATCTATTAATATTCATTTTTCCCATTTCTACTTAAATAACTGCTTCCAAGCTACCAATATAATTCTTCAAAAAAACTCTTGCACGATAAATATAAACCTTCACCTGCGAAAGACTCAAATCCGTTATTTCTGCAATCTCCTCATAAGAATAACCTTCATAATCGCGAAGAAGAACAACACTTCTCTGTTTTTCAGACAACAAACTTATTGCTTGATGTAATATATCCTGAATATCCGAATACTGTGATGAATGACTCATTTCAAAATTAGACTTTTGAAATTCTTTATGTAATTTATTTTTCCGAAAAATATCAATCATTTTATGATATGCAGTCGAAAATAAGTAGGATTTTGCCTTATTAAATTCAACTTTTTCCAGTTTTATCCATACTTTTTCAAAGGCATCCTGAACAATATCTTTACTTAATTGTTCATTACCCAACGATTTTAACAAAAAACTATATAAATCATCGGCATATAAATCAACCATTTTATTATACTCTGTTCTATTCATTTACACGTATTTCTGTATATAAAACGAAGAGATTTATGAAAAGTTACAAAAATAAAATAAAAAATAATGGCACTTAATTTGGATATATTGTTAAATGGTGTTATTTTTATTTGCAAAATAAGAGATTTTAATTGACCCAATTATACTCCATCGGGCACATGGCGAAAAATATGCAAAATAACGAATTGGCTTTTTTCTATGATTTCTTTCAGCGAATCAAAGATACTGAACTTACCTAT
>CAYQXT010000369.1:0-3859 GCA_964421365.1 uncultured Bacteroidaceae bacterium | reverse complement strand
TCAAACACTTAAATACAATTTTTTACTAATTCCGAGTTTTATCGGACAACAATGTCTGAAAATATAAAAATACATATTAGCCTAAGAAGTATTTTTATATTAAATTTTTATCAAAGTTTAAATATGAAAAACACTTAAAATGCTGGTTGTTAGATAATTAATTACTGGATAACAACTTGGTCAAAGTTTTTATTTTTTATAAATTTGCAAAAATAAATTTACTATAAATTGGATATCCGGAAAATTGTTTCAAAATATCAGTCAGATGCAAAAGTAGCTCTATTGACTCAAGCACTCCAAAATCAGTCTAAGTTAAACTTAGTGGGCTTACAAGGCTCGGTATTAGCTTTTGTGCTGTCTGCTTATTATAAAAACGAACAACGCAATTTTGTTTATATTGCTCAGGATAAAGAATCAGCCGCCTATTTTTTCAATGATTTGCAGCATTTAATCAGTCCAGATTTGGTTTTTTTCTTTCCGGCTTCCTACAAAAGAGCTTTAGTGGCCGAGGAAACCCCCAAAGATGCCGAAAGTATTGTCTTGCGAACCGAAGTTTTGAATAAGCTGGAACATGCCGAACGAATCATTGTTGTAACTTATCCCGAAGCTCTTTACGAGCGTGTGGTAGCCCAAAGAGACCTGAAACAAAACAGCTTGAAAATTCATCAGGGAGAAAAAATAGACCAGGATTTTGTGCTGGAATTATTGCAGGAATATGGTTTTAACCGCCGTGAATTTGTTTTCGAAGCCGGCGATTACGCTGTTCGTGGAAGCATTATTGATGTTTTTTCTTTTGCCAATGATTTTCCTTTCCGAATTGATTTCTTTGATGACGAAGTAGAGAGCATCCGTACTTTCGACACGGTTTCGCAATTATCCTTAGAAAATAAAAAAGAAATTAATATTATTCCCGATTTTAAGCCCGAACAAAAACTCGAACAGGTTTCTTTTTTCGATTATTTACAGCCCGAAATTCCTCTTTTTGTTGATAATTTAAAATACACCCTGCAAAGAATAGATTTTTTTAACGAGCGCAATATAGCCTATTTTTCGGCAGAAGAATTGAACCTGCGATTTAGCACTTCTGCACTATTACTACATGATATAGAACGGCATAGCCTTGCCGAAGTAGGAAATTCTACTTATTTTAAGGCTGAAAATCAGTTAGCTTTTCATACCCACCCACAGGCTCCTTTTAAAAAGAATTTTAAGTTTTTTATTCAGAAAATTCAGGAAAATAGAGAAAAAGGAATAGCCAATTTTGTTTTAAGTCGTAACGAAAAACAATTGGCGCGCATCGCCCGCATTTTTGAAGATTTAGAAGAGGAAAAAGACTATACAGAGATAAATTCGATTGTTTATAAGGGATTTATAGACGATGATTTGCAAATTAGTCTTTTTGCCGACCATGAAATTTTTGAGCGCTATCTGCGTTTCGAGCTCAAAAAAACCAATTCTCAAAGCGGGAAAGAAGCTCTGACACTCCGTGAATTAGGCACTTTGCAACCCGGCGATTATGTGGTACATATTGATCACGGTATCGGAATTTTCGGTGGGCTGGAAAAAATGGAAGTCAACGGCAAGTGGCAGGATACTGTACGTTTGATTTACAAAGACAAAGACGTATTGTATGTGAGTTTGCATGCCTTGCACAAGATTTCGCGCTATAAGGGTAAAGATGGTGAGCCACCAAAAATCTATAAATTAGGTACAAAAGCATGGTTGAACCTAAAAAACAAGACTAAAAACAAGGTAAAAGACATAGCCAAAGATCTGATAGCTCTTTATGCCAAGCGATGGCAGGAACAGGGCTTTTCTTTTACCGCCGATTCCTATTTGCAAGAAGAGCTCGAAGCCTCATTTATTTACGAAGATACTCCCGACCAAAATAAAGCCACGCAAGCCACGAAACAAGATATGGAATCGCCCGTGCCTATGGACAGGCTGGTGTGTGGGGATGTGGGTTTTGGCAAGACTGAAGTAGCTATACGGGCAGCTTTTAAGGCCGCTACCGACAGCAAGCAAGTGGTTGTTTTGGTGCCCACTACTATTTTGGCTTTTCAGCATTTTCGCACTTTCAGCAAGCGATTAAAAGGATTTCCGGTGCGTGTGGATTATCTGAGCCGCAACCGCACAGCCAAAGAAACAAAGGCCATTCTGCAAGATTTGTCTAATGGGAAAATAGACATTATTATAGGTACGCACCGATTGGTTGGTAAAGACATCAAATTTAAAGACTTAGGCCTTCTTATCATAGACGAAGAGCAGAAATTCGGCGTAGCCGTAAAAGAAAAACTAAAAGCCCTGCGCGTCAATGTAGATACCCTTACACTTACTGCCACGCCTATTCCGCGAACCCTGCAATTTTCGCTGATGGGTGCCCGCGATTTATCGATTATCAACACGGCACCCCCCAACCGCTATCCTATCATCACCGAAGTTTCTACTTTTAGCCGCGAAATGATTAGCGAAGCCATAAAATACGAAGTACAGCGAAACGGACAGGTATATTATGTTCATAATCGAGTGAAAGATATTTATGTAGTAGAAAAGATGCTGCAAAAATTAGTTCCGGGCATACGTACAGCCGTAGCTCACGGGCAAATGGATGGCAAAAAAATGGAAAAAATTTTAGTTGATTTCATTAACGAAGAATACGACCTTCTGATTGCAACCTCTATTGTCGAGAATGGATTGGATATTCCTAATGCCAATACCATGATAATCAATAATGCGCATCATTTTGGTCTGAGCGATTTACATCAACTGCGTGGTCGTGTTGGCCGTTCCAATAAAAAAGCCTTTTGTTACTTGATAGCCCCACCTTTGGCCTCCCTTCCGCACTATTCACGCCGACGCCTGCAAGCACTCGAACAATTTTCTGAATTGGGCAGCGGATTTAATATTGCTATGCAGGATTTGGATATTCGCGGAGCAGGAAATATGCTTGGAGGCGAGCAAAGCGGTTTTATTTCTGACATTGGCTTTGAGACTTATCAGCGTATTTTAGACGAAGCTGTACACGAATTGCGCGAAACAGAATTCAAGAACCTCTTTGATGCCGCTGATGACACTAAAAAACAAGAAATTGTTGAGCAGCATAAAGATTTTCAGTATGTAAAAGACTGTCAGATAGATTTTGATGCAGATTTGCGCTTTCCAGAATCCTATATTGAAAGTATTACCGAGCGATTTAAACTCTATAAAGATTTAGACAGCTTGAAAAAAGTGGAAGAAATAGATTTATTTCAGGAAAAGCTACTCGACCGTTTTGGCCGCTTGCCAGTTCAAGCTGCGGATTTGATTTTTACCATGCGTATTCGTCTGCAAGCCGTACAGCTTGGTGTAGAGCGCATTGTTTTCAAAAAGCATATTTTGGTGCTGCATTTTGTCTCCGACCCGGAATCTGCATTTTACAAAACTGATATTTTCGGTCGCTTTATAGCCTTTGCACAGGAACATCCCAAAAAATGCAAGCTAAAAATGTCGGCTACAAAAGTATTTTTCTCTCTTACTGCGGTTAAAAGCATTCATCTGATAATGGACTTTTTGGAAGAAATTCATGGTGGAAGTTGAGAATCATGAATAAAAGTATTTTTATGACGTTTCTAAGTGGCTGAGGCCACGTTGGAAAGTCTGATCGTAATAACTTTCCAACGTACTGACAGACACTTGGAAATGTTTGACTACGCACAAGACTAACATATTATAGAACAGAATTCGTAATTCATAATTAGAAATTCGTAATTATTTTTTTGGCGCACAAGCGGGCTTTTCGCTAATAGTCGGCTTGCCAAAGGGCACAAAACAAGCAAAAAAAGGAGTTCCGTACCTACACTCTTTTTTTGCCTGTTTTTGT
>CAYQXT010000368.1:0-3868 GCA_964421365.1 uncultured Bacteroidaceae bacterium | reverse complement strand
TAAATCAAATGCTATGCGTGACTATAAACTAATTTAAAAAAACAGTTATAAATCATATTCATTTTCCTAAAACGATTGTATATTTGGCGCACTTAACTAAGTATTTTATTATATAAATATCTGAATTAAAGAGTATTAAATTATGAAAGCATACATTTTTCCTGGACAGGGAGCACAATTTGTAGGAATGGGCAAAGATTTATATGAAAATAATTCTTTGGCAAGAGAACTTTTTGAGAAGGCCAATAAAATTTTAGGTTTTCGAATTACGGATATTATGTTCAATGGCACGGCTGAAGAATTAAAGCAAACCAAAGTTACCCAACCAGCGATATTTCTTCATTCGGTAATTTTAGCCAAGGTTTTAGGCGATAAATTTAAACCTGATATGGTTGCTGGCCATTCACTTGGCGAATTTTCTGCCTTAGTAGCCAACCAAGCGCTCTCTTTTGAAGATGGTTTACGTTTAGTTTCAAAACGTGCTTTAGCCATGCAAAAGGCCTGTGAGATAGAACCTTCTACCATGGCTGCAATCTTGGGATTAGATAATGAACTCGTAGAAAAAGTTTGTGAAGAAATAGACGAGCTAGTAGTTCCGGCAAACTACAATAGTCCGGGGCAGATAGTTATTTCCGGTTCTATTTCCGGGATTGAGAAAGCCATGAAAATATTGAAGGGAAATGGAGCTCGAAGAGCTTTAAAGTTACCTGTTGGTGGAGCATTTCACTCGCCCTTAATGGAACCTGCCCGCCAAGAACTGGAAGAAGCCATTGCCTCTACTCATTTCAGCCCCCCTATATGTCCTGTTTTCCAAAATGTTAATGCGCAAGCAGTATCAGAGCCCGATAGTATCAAAGAAAACTTGATAAAACAACTTGTTTCGCCGGTAAAATGGACTCAAACTATTGAAAACATGATTAATGCAGGTGTAAATTCGTTTGTAGAAGTAGGGCCGGGAAAAGTACTTCAAGGATTAATAAAAAAAATAGACCGAAAAATGCCGGTAGAAAGTGCCAGATTATAAGCAATGGTGAATAGTGAATTCTGTTTGTCACTAAAGAAGCGTTAGTGGCCAAAACATTATATACAAATAAATAACTCAGTTGCACAATAGATAGTCATAGTCCTGAATTAGTAATTCTAAATATTGTGAGGCTTTGCGAGAATATAAAAATAACAAAACAAGGTTAATCAATTAAATCTATATAAAATGACATCAGAAAATATCTATTTATTCATCAAGGATGTAGAACTTTTTCAGGATCTTGCCGAAGATGAAATTCGTGAATTAGCAGCTCTCTTTGAACTTAAAAAATATGAGAAGGGCGAAGATCTTTTCAGTGAAAGCAGTCCACGAAAAAAAATCTACATTATTAAGACAGGAAATGTAGAACTATACAAAACTTCACCTTTTGGGGAAGAAAAAAGATTGTCTTTCTTTTCTTCTAAAGATTTTCTTGGCGAAGGTTCGCTATTTGAAGATTCTCCGCATTCGACAAGTGCCCGAACCATGGATAATGCCAAAGTTTACGAGGTAAGTAGTGACAAAATAATGGCCATGAAAGAACAGAATAGCGAAATCCCCTTAAAAATTGTATCCCGGGTTTCGCAGGTTATTTCACGACGGATGAGCCATGCCAACTACCGTTTAGTAAATCTTTCTGCACAATATGTTTCGGGGCGTACTCGCCGCGAGCATGACTTATTGGGCTATCGCGAAGTGCCCCATGAATTTTACTATGGTGTTCAAACGCTTCGTGCACGCGAAAACTTCAATATTAGCGGGGTTCAGCTTAATTTCTATCCTAAAATGATACAAGCCCTTGCCATGGTGAAATGGGCAGCCGCCAAAGCTAATGAAGAACTTGGCTTGCTCACTAAACCCGTTGCAGATGCCATATCAGAAGCCTGTATGCGTATTATGAATGGCCGTTATCATAAGCACTTTGTAGTGGACATGGTACAAGGCGGTGCAGGAACATCTACCAACATGAATGCCAATGAAGTAATAGCCAATGTGGCTTTGGAAATCATGGGCTATGGGAAAGGAGAGTACAAATATTGCCACCCAAACAATCATGTAAATCTATCACAATCTACAAACGATGCTTATCCCACAGCCGTTAAAATAGCCCTGTACAACAGCAATCAGACCTTACTAAAAGTCCTAAAAAATCTGATTAAAGCCTTTAAGCAAAAGTCGAATGAATTTGCTCATATCATAAAAATGGGACGCACACAGTTACAAGATGCCGTTCCGATGACTTTAGGTCAGGAGTTTAGTGCTTATACTTCCACTCTCGAAGAAGAAATTGAACGTCTGCAACAAAATTCAAATTTACTAACCGAGGTAAACATGGGAGCTACTGCTATTGGCACAGGGATAAATTCAGATCCGGATTACAGCGACAAAGTAATGGTTTACCTCCGTAAAATAACCGGCTTAGATCTTAAACTCGCGGGTAACCTTGTTGAAGCAACTTCCGATACCGGCTCTTTTGTGATGTATTCCTCCACCTTAAAACGTTTGGCTATTAAATTATCGAAAATTTCAAACGATTTACGACTAATGTCCTCGGGGCCGCGTGCTGGTTTTAATGAAATAAATCTTCCTGCTGTTCAGCCCGGTTCATCAATTATGCCTGGTAAAGTAAATCCAGTGATACCCGAAGTGGTTAATCAGATTGCTTTCCGTATAATAGGGAACGATACCGTAGTATCTATGGCTGCAGAAGCAGGCCAGTTGGAACTGAATGTAATGGAACCAATGATAGTACACAGTCTTTTGGAATCTATTGAAATGCTCAAAAATGGTATGAAAGTACTTCAATTCAAATGCATTGAGGGCATTACTGCCAACGAAGAACAATGCCGAAAAATGGTTATGCAAAGCATTGGCTTAGTTACGGCTCTAAATCCATTAATAGGCTACGAAGCTTCATCAGAAGTGGCACAGGAAGCTGCAAAAACAGGACATGGAGTATACGAAATCGTTCTCGAAAAAGGATTACTAAGCAAAGAACAATTAGAAGAAATTCTTAAACCGGAAAATATGATTTCTCCCCATCGCTGGAAGAAATAAATACGAATAATGAGTTCGGTCTAAAAATCGGTCGGACAGATAGATTTATTAAAACTGTAAAAATAGACAGCTCATTTACAATTGATTAATGAAGCCGTCCGACCGATTTCGATGCAAATTCACTTTTTTATACTGGACTCAATAATGAAACTTATTAATGGTGAATGGTGTTCTATTCACCACTAATTTTCATATAAAAAAATTGCTATTATAAAAAAAAACAATTATCTTTGTAAACTCTAAAGTACCCAAGGGGGGCGACCTGGATTAGACATCGGGTGAATGGAGATGTAAGCATGTCGGGAAAGGTAACAAATTCCGAAAACAAGGTTACAAACAATCAATTGGCGAAAATAACTTTGCTCTTGCTGCTTAATCGAATTATAGTAGATTAGCTTTATTCCGGCACTAGGTGCTGGAACGAGACATTCCTCGAATGGTTCAGTTTAGTTCCGATTCGGCCAAGGAGTGCAGACAATTCTAAACTAGCTTATTTCTTGCTTTGGGAAATAAGCGAAAACAAAGAAGCTAAGGTAATATTAGGATGCTCACTTCCGGATATTACTCAAAAATCAAGAGTGAGCTAAACATGTAGAAAGCATGTTCATTGCTTGTTTGGACGAGGGTTCGATTCCCTCCGCCTCCACTTTGAGCGTTTTTCGCTCTATAAAAATTTCGTGTAAATATTGATAATTGGGAATAATTCCCATAATTAAAATTATGGGCTAACGATAGGGTCGTCCTACGGACTTGCGAAAAACATCAAAAAATGTGTTTTTTTAAGCC
>CAYQXT010000367.1:0-3875 GCA_964421365.1 uncultured Bacteroidaceae bacterium | reverse complement strand
ACCAGCGGCAGACGGGGTGAAAAGTGCTGTATCAGGAGTGAGATTTGTTATCCCAGCACCAGCAAAGAAACCACCGGGCAAACCGTTTATAGCTTTTCCGTATAAGGAGTCCATAGGGGCATCATAGCAATAAATATTGTTTGAATCTATACCTAAAATAACTGCATCGGCTTCTTGAACATTGGTTATTTTAGTAATTTGATTTTTACATCCGGTAATAGGCTCTTGATAAGAATACGTGATATTAAAACCTGAACCAATCCCGGCTAAATTAGGATAGAAAATATTTTCACTCATACCCTGCCCGCTAAAATTCCCTCCAGAAGGTGTTGATTCAAGGGTGTCAGACTGTCCGTTTACATTGTAGTTTTGCGCCATATTAAAATCAAGAACGGGTAAAGGGTGTACAATGACTTGTTTTGAAATGGATTTTTTGCAAGTACTTATATTAGACGTGTAGGTATAAGTAATATTTTTTGGATTATTATCGGCAATGGCTGTAATTGGCCGGAAAGTTGCGGTATTCCCATAATTAGCAAACGCACTACCGGAACCGGAAAAAGTAAAGGCACCCGAGCCATCGGGATGGTTGAAAATTCCGGTAAGGGATACAATAGAATCACCATCGCAATATTCTGCTGCTAATTTGATAAAATTAATATTCCCGATGGAATCTACATAGGTTTTCCCTTTTATTTTATATTCTGTTCCTCTGAGGTTGTAAACATAAGTAATAGTATCCTGCCCGTTTCCTGCCCAGCTTGGGTTGTAGATAACTGTATCGCCGGAGAAACTGACAATTCCATTATTGAAGCTTGTGAAACGAATGGTTTGTGAATTACTTTCAGGAATAATGCTAATTATTACATTTGTGTCTGCGTAGCAGTATGTGCTACTCAGGCTTGAAAAGAGACTATTGGCCTTTCTTGTTTCGGTTGACGTATTTATACTAGTGGTGCAGCCTTTATTATCTGTGAAAGTATAATTCAGGTTTACACTTGAGTTTACACCTACTACAGAAGGAACAAACAGATTTCCACTGACTCCAGAACCAGAAAATGTTCCGCCTGATGGTGTTGCTATCAGAGTCACAGCTGAAGAGTCTATATTATAATTATTTTTCAGATTAAAGTTTAATACGGGTAGTGGGTTTAATTTGAAATTTTTTGTAACCGTCTGGCTGAAGCAGTTATCCGGTGATTCGTATTGAATACTTATGCTGTATATACTATCTGCTGTCAATAAGCTTGGTGTGAAGGATTTTGTGTTTGCGGTTGCAGGGAATTCGGGAGCTGGTCCTGTCCAATGTAAATTTCCATTAGCTGGATATATATTGGTACCGATGAGATTAATAGCTGTTTGGTCGGCACAATATGCTGTGTCTAAGCCAATGAAATCAAGGGCTGTCCCTAGGCTGTCAATCCGAATTATTTTTTTTGTGGATAACCATGTATTATCAAAATAACGATAGGTAATCGTGTCATTTCCTGCACCTATTAAAGAAGGAGTGATGGTTGCTGTATTGTCGCCATTATCTACCAATCCACTGCCTCCGGCAATAGAGAATTGACCAATAATAGATTTTGGATTTGTTCCAATGATTGTATCCGGTGTAGTATCATAGCAATAAACCGAGTTTATACTGGTTATATTTGCATCTGATTTTAGAATATTTACAAAAACTGAATAGGAGTTGGTACAGTAGTTCGCATCTGTATAAGTATATTTTATTTCTGAATTAGTTGCTGGCCCTACTATATCGGGGTGAAAAGTAGAATCTATGCTGGTTATTCCTAATCCGCTGAAAGTTCCACCTGTTGGTGAGCCTGATAAGATTTCTGGCGAATCTGAAGTATTATAGGTGCTGAAAGTTGTTGTAAAACTGGGTGTTGGTAATGGATGTACTATAATTGCTGCGCTGGTTCCAAAATCGACAGCAAAATGACCGCTGGCATCACTTACTTGTGTAACCCGATATGTCCCTGCAGTTTTAACATAAAATTCGTATGGTGATGTAGCAATTCCGTTGATGGTGGTATTGGTAGAGCCATCGGTATAAACCAAGTTCCATGGTGTATCTCCGGTTAGATCTATGGTTATTTTAGTTGAATCATTCTGGCAAATTTCGGTTGTACCTGATGTGGAAGCGGTGGGTAAAGCAATATCTACATTTACTGCCGAGCTATTGCTTGTCGTGCTGACCATTGTTCCTGTATTTCCTGTTTTATCTTCAAAATTTATCTGAAAAGTTAAAATGCCATCGTTGTCAGTAGGTAAAATAGTATAAGTTACAGAATAAGAGCTTGCAATAGCCGTTGGGCTAAGAGTATAGCCAGAAATAGCCGTTCCGCCAATACTCATATTAATAGTCGGACTGGCGTTCAAATTTTCGGAAGAGGTGAAACTTAAAGTGATTATATCGCCTTGGGTGGCTAATTGGTTATCATTGGCATTATTGGTAATTAATGTAACTGCACCTAAAGTAGGAACTGTCCGGTCAAAACGGAGTGTATGGCCGGCAGTGATAGTCGAATAAACAGGGGAACTATTTCCTGCGCTATCTGTAAATTGAAGACTAAAAGCTACTATTCCTTCGGCATCTGTACTTGTAAAAGTGTAGGTACCTTTAAAATTCAGTCCGCTTACATTCGAGACTGTTGCTGCATTTCCAGAAATTGTAGCCGTAGGCAAAGCATCGTTAGCTTCGCTAAGCGTAAAGTTTAAAGTACCCATATTGCTGGTTTTGGCAAGGCTGTCTGCATTTGAATTATTAGAATAGATTTGTCGGAAACTAATTGTGGGTTGCGTTAAATCAACCTGAACAGAGCTATTGTCGGTTGTGCTATTTACCTGATCACCTTTGTTTCCTTTTTTATCGGTGAAGTTAATGGTAAATGTAATATTGCCTTCATTGTCGCTTCCTGAAACGGTAAATTGTGCAGTATAATTATTCGAGCCTAAATTATTTATTGTTATTGCATTATTTATCGTTTTTCCACCAATACGGAACGCTACGGATGGATTTGATGAGAGCGTTTCGTTGGCAGTCATTGAGAGAGTAATCAGAGAGCCTGCTCTTGCCCAGTTTGTATTGCTGTGATCAGAAGCGATGCTTACTGTTGTCATTTGGGGGGGAGTTCCATCGGAGGCTAAAGAATATTTATCGCCAACAATAAAAGCATTATCGCCATTGTCTAATCCTACACCGCTTATACTTCGTTGATAGGGATTTATTCCTGAAGCCTGTCTGGCAAGTTGTGTTTCCCACTTGGAGCTTGAGCTGAGATATTGTCCAATACCACAGGTATCGCGTATGAAATTGGCTGCTTCGTTTGCCGTATTCCATTGAAAAGCAATGTCTAAAATTGAACTCCCTACCACACTTTCACTCAGAATCCAGGTTTTGTCTACCAAATGAGTACTAAGAGCAGAACCGGATGTGCCGGCAGATAAAACACCCTGCAGAATCCTGAAACTATAAACATCTTTAGTTCCGTTATTTTTAACAAATACCGGATTGTAGGATGTAGCAGTACCGATAGGATAGATTTTAGAGGCACTACCTAAAGTTTGTGCAAATTTACCATTATTTTCGGCAATAATGTACTTGGTAGCCGAATAATTTTTTAGGCTAGCCGTTTCGGATAAGAGTAGATTTGAATTAGAAAGATTTAATTTACCAAGCGAAAAATCGATTAGTGAGTCGATGGTTAAATTACTTCCGAGACTTACATTATTGGAATTTTGTAATAAAATAGCATTAATTTGATTGGATGAGCTTCCTGTGATTGTTTGTGGCAATGAAGCATTAAGGATAATTATCCCACGTGCTCCTGTATTCAAAATTCCTGAAGCATTATTTACCCAATTCCCCC
>CAYQXT010000366.1:0-3881 GCA_964421365.1 uncultured Bacteroidaceae bacterium | reverse complement strand
AGTAATATTACGCAAGAACTTGGTTTTGCGCTGGCTCAGGCTAATGAGTACATCTCAAAACTATCAGATAAAGCTTTAAATAAAAGGACGATTGCCCGTAGTATCCGATTTAAATTTTCGGTGAGTAGCAATTATTTTATGGAAATTGCTAAATTCAGGGCAGCACGTTGGCTTTGGGCTAAGATTCTCGAAGCTTGGAAAATAGAAGATTACCAAAATATCCGGCCTTTTATTCATGCCGAAACTTCGCGTTGGAACATGACCATTTACGACAGTTATGTAAATCTGCTGCGAAATACCACCGAAGCCATGTCGGCGGTTATTGCCGGGGTAGATTCGCTTAGAGTTATGCCCTTCGATACCCCTTATGCCAAGTCGGGTAATTTTTCCGAACGAATTGCCCGAAATGTGCAAAATATCTTGAAAGAAGAAGCCTATTTGGATAAAATTATAGATCCGGCAGCCGGTTCTTATTATATCGAAAATCTTAGCTTGCAAATAGCTGAAAAAGCATGGGAACATTTTCTTGAAATTGAAGGCGAAGGAGGTTTTTTTGACGCTATACAAGAAGGCTACCTACAAAAAGCGATAAACAACACCGCACAAGAACGTGATATGGCGCTGGCACTACGTAAAGAAATTCTTTTGGGTACTAATCAGTATCCCAACAAGCAAGACAAATATCCCGAAACCGTGCAGGAAAAAGAATGTTGTTTACCTGCATTTGAGCTTAGCAATCAGCTTGTTCACCCCCTGAAGCCCTATCGTGGGGCGATTGCTTTTGAGGAACTACGCCATAAGGTAGATTTATTAGTTCAGCGACCAAAAGTTTTCTTATTTACCTATGGTAATATTGCCATGCGGAAAGCGCGTGCCGGTTTTGCTGCTAATTTCTTTGCTTGTGCCGGTTGCGAAATCATTGATAATAATGGCTTTGCTGATATACAATCTGGCATAGCCGAGATAAAAAAGCAAAAACCGCAAATTGTGGTACTTTGCAGTAGCGATGAGGAATATAGCCAGTTTGCTCTTCAATTAAAAGTGCAATTAGACGACAAAATAAAATTTGTGATTGCCGGAAACCCAGAAAACAGAGCCGAATACGAAACCGGAGGAATTAAGCATTTTATTCATTCAAAGTCTAATGTGCTCGAAAGTCTTAATTTAATTGTGAATACTTAATAAAAAGTAAAGCTTACTTGAACTATGGCAAAGTTTTGATTGCGAACAAGTTTTAAAAAAAATACAAATTAGTCTTTATACATGTTAATTAGTGGACAAAAAATTAAAAAATGAAGCCAAATTTTAAAAATATCAATATAAAAGATATTCCAGAACCCACGGTAAGTGTGGCAGATTGGGAACAAGAAAAGGGAATAAAACCCGATTGGGATACTGCTGAAAAAATAAACCTAAAACCGGTTTATAATAAAGATGATTTAAAAGAAGTAGAACATCTCAACTATGCAGCAGGTTTGCCCCCCTTTCTGCGTGGCCCCTATTCAACAATGTACATCTCGCGCCCCTGGACTATCAGGCAATATGCCGGTTTTTCTACTGCCGAAGAGTCTAATGCCTTTTACCGCCGGAATCTCGCTGCCGGACAAAAAGGTCTATCGGTAGCTTTCGACCTTGCTACACACCGTGGCTACGATTCCGACCACGAGCGCGTGATGGGCGATGTAGGAAAAGCCGGAGTGGCCATAGACTCAGTACTTGATATGAAAATCCTTTTCGACCAAATACCGCTGAATAAAATGTCGGTTTCCATGACCATGAACGGAGCCGTATTGCCGATTATGGCTTTTTACATTGTTACTGCCCTAGAGCAAGGTGCAAAATTAGATGAACTCGCCGGCACAATTCAGAATGATGTTCTGAAAGAATTTATGGTGCGAAACACTTATATTTATCCCCCCGAATTTTCCATGCGCATTATTGCCGATATATTTAAGTATACCGCGCAAAAAATGCCGAAATTTAATAGTATTTCCATTTCAGGTTATCACATGCAAGAAGCCGGAGCCACGGCCGACATAGAAATGGCTTACACCCTTGCTGATGGTTTAGATTATATCCGCACCGGACTGAAAGCCGGCCTCGATATTGATGCTTTTGCCCCTCGTTTGTCTTTTTTCTGGGGAGTAGGAATGAACCATTTCATGGAAATAGCCAAAATGCGGGCAGCACGAATGATTTGGGCTAAATTGGTGAAACAGTTTAATCCCAAAAATCAAAAATCAATGGCCTTGCGTACCCACTCACAGACTTCGGGTTGGAGCCTAACCGAGCAGGATCCTTACAATAATATCGCACGTACTTGCGTAGAGGCTATGGCTGCTGGTTTGGGGCATACGCAGTCGCTGCATACTAATGCTTTAGATGAAGCTATTGCGCTGCCAACCGATTTCTCGGCTCGAATTGCCCGCAATACCCAAATTTACATTCAAGAAGAAACCCAAATTACCCGACATGTTGATCCTTGGGCAGGAAGTTATTATGTAGAGTACCTTACTAACGAATTGCTACACAAAGCATGGGTACATATCGAAGAAGTGGAGAAACTCGGCGGAATGGCCAAAGCCATAGAAACCGGTATCCCGAAAATGCGAATCGAAGAAGCATCAGCTCGTAAGCAAGCGCGTATAGACACCGGCAAGGATGTAATTGTGGGCGTAAATAAATATCGCCTCGACAAAGAAGACCCTCTGGAAATTCTTGAAGTGGATAATACCAGCGTACGAAATGCACAAATTGAGCGTTTACATAAATTAAGAGCCGAGCGCGATAATGATGCCGTGCAAAAAGCACTTGCAGCCATTACCCAATCGGTAGAAACTGACAAAGGAAATTTGTTAGAATTAGCCGTAGAAGCAGCTCGCCTGCGTGCCAGTCTCGGCGAAATCTCCGATGCCTGCGAGAAAGTAGTAGGCCGATATAAAGCAGTAATTAGAAGTGTCTCAGGAGTATATAAATCAGTGTCAGAAGATAATAGCGAATTTAAGAACGCTCAACAAAAGATTGAGCAATTTATGAAATTAGAAGGTCGCCGTCCGCGAATTATGATAGCCAAAATGGGACAGGATGGCCACGACCGTGGTGCCAAAGTGGTAGCCACCGGATATGCCGATATAGGCTTTGATGTGGATATGGGCCCTTTGTTTCAGACACCCGCCGAAGCTGCCAAACAAGCCGTAGAAAATGATGTGCATATATTGGGTGTTTCCAGTTTAGCGGCCGGGCATAAAACCCTTGTTCCCCAAGTGATAGAAGAACTTAAAAAGCTTGGTAGAGAAGATATTATGCTTATTGCCGGTGGGGTTATTCCGCATCAGGACTACCAATTTCTGTACGATGCCGGAGTAGTAGGTATTTTTGGCCCCGGTACATCAGTAGCCTTTGCTGCCAATAAAATTTTGGATGTGCTGATCGAAACTTACCGCAACGAAGAATGAAAAAACTATGGATTCAGAATTTGGGAGTTGTAGAATGGCATTAACAATTCACCATTTACCATTGTTATTGGGGCGCACGAGCGGGCTTTCCACTTGTAGTACCCCTAATGCAGAGCAACAAAAGCACGGCAAAAAAGGAGTTCCGCTAGCCGCTCCACTCTTTTTTTCCGGCTTTTGTAAGCCCTGCATTAGGCGCGCTACCGCTGCAATCCCTGGCGCATCGCACTATTGGCTAGGTTTTCATATTCTTAGCGAGGATTTTGCTTCAGGCGAAGCCCTCGCTACAAAAAAATTGAGAGAAAAAAATTTTCGCTAAAAAATGCCATAATTGAAAACCACAATTAAAATTGTGGGCTAACGATAGGGTCGTTATAATTCCCATAATTAAAATTATAGGCTAACAATAGGATCGTCCTACGGACTTGC
>CAYQXT010000365.1:0-3893 GCA_964421365.1 uncultured Bacteroidaceae bacterium | reverse complement strand
GGCTGATTTTTTACATAGCCGCTAATTCCCGTTGACAGAGCTGCCTGCTTTACATGATAACGAAAGCCTACACCTTGTACGCTGCCGGAAGCTATCATTTGTAAGGATTTTTTCATTTTATCTGAATATTTTTTGCTAAAATAGCTTTCTTTTAAATAATGTTAAATAGATTTTTTAGATTATTTACTTATCTTATTGATATATAGTTATATATTTTTATTTTGCACTGCGTTAAACTATGTTAATTCAATACTTCTTAACTTTTGTACAAGCCGGTAATTTGTTTCCTTTGTGAGTGTATAAAAATAGGCAAATAAAATAGATTATTATGGATATTAGTGTTGAAAATCTGAGTAAAGTCTATGGCACGCAAAAAGCAGTAGATAGCATCAGTTTTAAAGTGAAAACAGGTGAAATTCTGGGTTTTTTGGGGCCTAACGGTGCCGGCAAAACTACTACAATGAAAATGATTACCAGCTATTTGCAACCAAATGGCGGGAATATATTAATTGGTAGTACAAGTGTGCTGGAAAAGCCGCAGGAAATAAAAAATCACATTGGTTACTTGCCCGAAAATAATCCGTTATATCGCGATATGCCAGTGTTGGATTATCTGCGTTTTGTGGCCGAACTGAATGGAGTTCCTAAGGAAAAAATTGACGATCGACTGCGCGAAATGGTTCGTGTGTGTGGTTTGGAGGTGGAAAAGTATAAGAAAATTGAAGAACTATCAAAAGGTTATCAGCAACGGGTAGGTTTGGCACAAGCCCTTATTCACGACCCGGATATTCTGATTCTCGATGAGCCGACTACCGGTTTAGACCCTAATCAGATTATCGAAATCAGAGAGTTGATTAAGAAAATCGGACGTAGCAAAACGGTAATTCTTAGCTCGCATATTCTGGCCGAAGTAGAAGCCACCTGCGACCGTATTATGATTATTAACAACGGTAAAATTGTGGCCGATGGCACGGCCGATGACCTTCGCAAACGCTCTCAGGGAAAGGAAATTCTATTGATAGAAATCGGGAGTAGCGACAGAGACACTGTATTCAAAGCACTTTCGAAAGTAGAAACTATAGAACTTGTCGATTTTGCTGATGAAACTTCGCTTAAATTTGAAATTCAGAGTAAGGAGAATGTTAGTTCGCGAAAGTCTATTTTTGATTTATGCGTAAAAAACAGTTGGTATTTAACCCAATTAACCCCTGTTGAAACCAAATTGGAGGATATTTTCCGCGAATTGACATTGAATTAAGCTTTCACAATAAAATAATTTTCAAAAAATATAGAAAATGAGAAAAATTTGGATTATTGCCACAAGAGAGTTAGCCTCTTTTTTTGATTCGCTTATGGCTTATATTCTGCTGGTTCTGTTTCTGGGATTCAGTGGATTGTTTACTTGGATTTTAGGCTCTGACATCTTTTTTATTAATCAGGCCAGTTTGCAAGCTTTTTTTGCTACGGCCTATTGGTCGCTTTTTTTCTTCATTCCGGCCATTACTATGCGTCAGTTTGCCGAAGAAAACCGTTCCGGAACTATCGAACTATTACTCACTCGTCCGGTTTCCGACTGGCAGGTGGTGGTAGGTAAATTCTTGGCCAGTTTAATGTTGATTTGCATTGCCTTGGCTTTTACTATTCCTTATTATTTAACGGTAGCTAATATTGGCCACATTGATCATGGTGCTGTAATTGCCGGTTATCTTGGATTAATTTTAATGAGTTCGGCTTATATTAGTATTGGTTTGTTTGCCAGTAGTATAAGCAATAATCAAATTGTCGGTTTCTTAACTGCTTTAAGCATTGGTTTGCTTTTTCACATTATTTTTGATGTTTTGGCACAGTCTTTTGGCGGTGCAATGGGCTCGTTTTTCAATTATCTGAGTGCTTCGGCACATTTTCAGTCTATGGCACGAGGGGTGATAGACAGCCGTGATTTGATTTATTTCTTATCGCTTATATTTGTGGGATTAGTCTCTACTCAAGCGGTTTTAGCAAGAAAACGTTATTAAAATTTTAGAAAGATGAACAATAAGAAAACAATATATATCAGTTTGTTGGTAATTATCGGAGTAATCATTCTGTTGAATATTTTGAGTGAAAAACTCTACCTTAGAGGCGATTTTACAGCCGACCAGCAATATACGCTTAGCGATGCAACGCTCAATATAATTAAAGATTTAGATGAACCGGTTACTATAACAGCTTATTTTTCTGATAATTTGCCACCCGATGTAGCCAAAACCAAGCGTGATTTCGAGGATATGCTTATTGAGTACAATAGCCGTTCTAAGGGAATGATCGCCTATAATTTCCAAGATCCGAACAATGATAAAGAGGTTGAAATGCAGGCTGCAAAAGCCGGAATTCAGCCGGTAATGATTAATATGCGTGAGAAAGATCAGACTAAGCAGCAAAAAGCCTATATGGCTGCCGTCATTCAGTATCAGGATAAAAAGGAGATTCTGCCCTTTATTCAGCCCGGGGCTGCCATGGAGTATGATTTGTCTTCCAACATAAAAAAAATGCTGGTTAGCAATAAAGCAAAAATTGGTATTATGCAGGGATATGGATGTCCTTCATTAGATAATATGCACGCTGCTGTTAATGCGCTTTCTGTTTTGTACGATGTTCAGCCGCTTCGATTTGACGATAGTACTTACACACTAAAACAGTATAAAACCATTGCTATTGTTGCACCCAAGGACAGTATTAATCCGGTTGTATTTAAGCAATTAGACCGTTATTTGTCTGAAGGCGGAAATTTATTTATTGCCTATAATCATATTGTCCCCGAGTTGCGTAATAATCCGCCTATGGGCAAAAGTATTTCTACCGGACTGGAAACTTGGTTGGCCAATAAGGGCTTAACCATTGAAAATAATTTGGTAATAGACGAGAAATGTGGAGCAGTAAGTGTGCAGCAACCTAATTTCCCATTTCCGGTGCAGGTTTCATTTCCTTATCTACCAATTATAACTCACTTTGCCGATCATCCGGTTACCAAAGGTTTAGAAAATGTTGTTATGCAATTTGTTAGTTCACTGACTTTTACCGGCGATTCTACGGTCAATTTTATTCCTTTGGCCATGACTTCTGACAAGGCCGGAACAGAACCGGCGCCTGTGTATTTTAATGTGGGTAAAAAATGGTCGGATGTTGATTTCCCAATGCAAAAAGTACCTGTAATGGGGCTTTTATATGGCAAAATTGTGGGAAACACCCAATCTAAAATGATTGTTGCCGGTGATGGTGATTTTCCTATCAGCAAGGCGCAACGTGGTGCTGAAATGTCGGATAATGTGAGTTTAATGACTAATTCTATTGATTTTCTGAGTGATGACACCGGACTGATTGGTTTACGTACGAAAGGTGTAAGTTCCCGTCCATTAGATACTTTAGAAGATTCGACAAAAGCAGTTTTAAAATGGCTAAATTTCTTACTACCGTTGATCTTGGTTGTTTTTTACGGAATTATCCGTTCTAATATGAAACGTAGTAAACGAAACAAAAGAAGGGAGGCAGGCTATGTTAAATAATAAATCTTTAAAAAAATGGTTGATTGCCTTAGGAGTTTTAGTATTGTTGATTGTCGTTGTTGATTTATTGCAATCTAAGCGCAACAAAAGTTCATTCCGTACTAAAATTGTGGAAATAGATACCACCAAAGTGAGCGATATAGAATTCTATAAAAATGGAAAGATTGCTGATGCCATTAGCTTGGTGAAAAAAGGCGAAAATTGGCGTGTCGAGCAAAAAGACGCTGATTTTCCAGCAGATAAAAATGCCATAAAAAATATGATTTCGCAGATTTTACGTATAAAACCGGAGCGTTTGGCTGCCAAATCAAAAGACAAATGGGCTAAATATAAGGTAGTGGACTCTACGGC
>CAYQXT010000364.1:0-3912 GCA_964421365.1 uncultured Bacteroidaceae bacterium | reverse complement strand
AATGTTAGATGAAATTTTATCAGAACGTTTTAAATCGGTAAGTCCTATTTTTTCACGCTCCTCTTTAGGGATAGATGCATGAGTCATACTTGCCGGATGATCAACAAGCGATTCTACTCCACCCAAACTTTCGGCCAGAGAAAAATAATGAAAAGAACTAATTACTTTTTTGGTTTCTTCCAGACCCAAATCAAACTCTACGGAAACAATTCCGCTAAAACCTCGCATTTGTTTTTTTGCTATCTCGTAATTAGGGTGCGATTCCAATCCGGGATAATACACTTTTTTTACTTTAGGATGTTTTTGTAGATAATGAGCAATTGCCAACGCATTCTCTCCATGGCGCTCCATACGCACTCCCATCGTTTTTATTCCGCGACTTCCCAACCAAACATCAAAAGGACTTGGATTTAAGCCAATAGCCATACGGCCAAAATCAATTTCCTCTTTAAATTCGGCATTATTGGTAATAACAACCCCTCCAACCACATCAGAATGGCCACCAATATATTTTGTGGTACTGTGCATCACAATATCAGCACCCAAATCTAACGGATTTTGGAAATAAGGAGTGGCAAAAGTATTGTCCACTACACTAATTACACCATACTTTTTGGCAATAGTTGTAACGGCCTCAATGTCGGTGATTTTCAATAAGGGATTGGTGGGCGACTCTAAAAAAATCATTTTGGGTTTTGATTTTAAAGCTTCCTCAACCTTCACTAGGTTTTGTGTGTTAATTGATTCAAAATCAATATCATAATGTGCAAAAACACGGTTGAATAAACGATACGAACCACCGTAAATATCGGCAGCTCCAATAACTTTATCTCCGGCTTTGAACATTGACAAAATACCTGTTAGTGCGCCTAAACCCGCTGAAAAGATGGTGGCATATTTACCGTTTTCCAGAGCAGCCATTGTTTCCTCAATATTCGAAAAATTAGGGTTTCCGGCTCGTGTGTACTCATAACCTTTATGCTGTGCAGGTGCTTCCTGCACATAGGTAGAAGTCATATAGATGGGTGGGATAATCGCACCTGTTTCTTTGTCAGGCTTTTGCCCTACATGAATAGCTTTGGTTGAAAATTTCATATTTTATAGTTTTAAAGTTATTAAAGAGTAAATCCATTTTCGAGCATCCACTCGTCATTGTAGAACTTACTCAGATATTTAATCCCGTTATCAGGTATAATAGCCACTATAACAGCTGCCTCCTTTAGTCTTGAAGCTAATTGCAAAGCTGCCCATACATTGGCACCACCGGTTCCCCCGCCTAAAATACCCTCTTCGCGTGCCAAACGGCGTGCCATAGTAAAGGCATCCTGATCGGTAAACTGAATCATATCATCTACCAGAGCAAAATTCATTGCTTTGGCGATATGGTCTTCTCCCACACCTTCTACATTGTATGTCCCAACGGCATTGTGATTTACTGTACCCGTTTTGAAATATTCGTAGTAAATAGAACCCACCGGATCGGGCATAAAAGCAAATACTTTTTGATTTTTCTCTTTCAGATAACGACTTACTCCACTGATTGTTCCTCCCGTACTCCCTGATGCAACATAGTGAGTTACACGACCTTTTGTCTGTTCCCAAATTTCAGGACCGGTGCTCAAATAATGAGCTTCGGGGTTTAGCGGATTGTCATATTGATTAATCCGGAAACTATTCGGGGTTTCGGCAGCAATACGCTTGGCCGTATTCACATAATGCTCAGGCGAATCGTGCGCTGCAGAGGTAGGAGTCACAATAATTTTAGCGCCCAGTGCTTTTAAAGCATTTTGTTTCTCGGTACTTACCTTATCGGGCATCGTTAGTATAGCTTTATAGCCTTTTATCGCTGCAATAGTAGCTACTGCCGCTCCGGTATTTCCCGAAGTATTTTCTACAATGGTTCCTCCGGGCTTCAATAATCCGCGTTTTTCAGCATCTTCAATAATATGCTTTACAATACGGTCTTTAACACTTCCACTCGGGTTAAAAAACTCCAACTTAACGTATAATTCTACATTTTTATACGGGTTTATCTTTGCCAGTTTGACTAGTGGCGTATTTCCAACTGTTTCTTTTACGTTCATATTTTTTGATTTAAATGGACAAAAGTACTAATTCTTTTAAAATTTAAAATTATAAGTAATAGAGGGTAATATTGGAAACAGACTCACCTGTTTCGCACTCGTAGTTAAAGAGCCCGAAGCCAAATCACCACTCGTGTCAAAATAAATAAAATAGGGGTTATGATGGTTGTAAACATTGTAAATAGAAAGATTCCATGAGGATTGATATTTATGCTTATTTTTACTTTTCGATTTGGGTTTGTAAGTAAGCGATAAATCAGCCCGATGGTAAGCCTCCATTCGGTAGGAATTTCTTTTACCATACTGATTAATAATACTCCCATCAATAAAATACCGACCAATAGGCAAAGTAACTGCATTTCCGGTAGAATAAACAAATACCGCTGATAAAGTCCACTGCTTATTAAATTCGTGAATAGCAATAAGCGATAAATCATGGCGGCGGTCGTATTTTGCAGGGAATTCCTGGCCATTATTAATATCAGGGAAAATCCGGCTTGTTTTCGACCATGTATAGCCTATCCAGCCAGTTGTTTTACCTATTCTTTTTTTTAGGAAGAATTCCAGACCGAAAGAAGTACCTTGTCCAAACACAAAATTATTATCAGCATTATCGCCTAAATTAGCACCGGGAGCTGCACCTTCGGCATATTCAATCTGATTTTCCATTTTTTTGTAGTAAGCTTCCAGCGAAAATTCATACAAATTATCCATAAAATTTCGAAAATAACCCAAGGCATACTGTGTGCTAAACTGCGGTTTTACCCGCTCAGAACTCGGCACCCACAAATCTGTGGGCATACTTGCACCCGATACATTAGCTAAGTGTATATATTGATAGTTTTGGGTATAAGAAGCTTTCAGCGACGATTTGTCATTCAAGGCAATTCGCATCGAAAAACGGGGTTCTAAATGCTTATAACTCACAATTTTTTCTCCACTTGCATATTCGATAGAATCTGTCGTCTGGCCGTATTGGTCTTTAAGATAGCGTTTAAATGGGCCTACCTGAGTAAATAGTGTAGCCCTAAGGCCTATGCTCATTTTAAGCCACTTAGTGAGTTCCCAGTCATCATTCACATAAGCAGCCAAATCGTGAGCATAATTATGAATAATATCATTAGAATTAATATTCGTCTCACCAATTCGTGCACTCACACTACTGGGTGTAAATTCATGAAAAATATAATCCAGCCCCCACTTTAACTGATGCTTATAATTCGGGCTAAAAGTGAAATCCAATTTGGCATTATAATCTCGGATACCACTATTTAATGTCATCTCAAAATTATCCTGCTCGGCACCAAAAGAAAACTGATAATCGGTAAAGATAGCCGTAGCATTCATAAACATACGTGCGCCGAAGATATGATTCCAACGCATTGATGCTGTAGTATTTCCCCATGGAATAGACATTTTAAAACTATCCTTTTTATTTTTGAAAGTTAAAACATCGCGGCCAAAATAGGCACTGAGGAATAGCCGGTCTTTGTCCGAGAAACGATAATTTAATTTGGCATTCAAATCGTAAAAATAATAACTGGAACCCTTGAATGCAGAGCTGCTTTTAATAAATGGCTGTGACAGAATGTCAATATAAGTTCTTCTGCCAGAGATAATAAATGAGCTTTTATTTTTCACTATCGGGCCTTGCAAGGTAAGTCGCGAAGCAATTACCCCAATTCCGCCATCCGCTTGAAAATGCTGATTATTCCCTTCCTTCATGCTAATATCCAGCACCGATGACAGTCTGCCGCCATAATTTGCGGGCATCCCCCCTTTAATTAGACTCACATTATTTATGGCATCGGCATTAAAAACCGAAAAG
>CAYQXT010000363.1:0-3912 GCA_964421365.1 uncultured Bacteroidaceae bacterium | reverse complement strand
TTTTATTTTGTACTTGAATGCTTGAATGAATTAATATTTTTAGCTTCGAAATAACCTCTGTTTCGCTTGGCCAATAGTTTGTTAGACTGTAAGATGTCCTGTTCGACATCAATTACTGTTTTTTCGTGCGTATGATTGTGCAAATGTTGATGATGGTGTCCATTTTCGTCATGCTCGTGATTATGGTGATGATTTTCTACATTTAAGCCAGAGACTTTAATTTCCGGCGGCTTACTAATCGTTACATGATTAGTATCTTCGCATCCACAGGTAGCACACATAATTTATATTTTTAAGTTTATATTTAACAATCCTACGTTAAACTTTGTAAAAGTTTAAATCTGCAAATAAATAATGGCCTGATAATTAACGATGTCCTTGTTCATAATAACTTTGGCAAAGTCATTATTTTAAGCTGTTTATAAAAAATCAACAAATTATTTATTTATAACATCTACACAACTGTTAACGATTTCACTCTCAATTCCTTACCCTCCATAATTTCTGAAAAAAGTTCGCCACACCTAGGGCAACTATCAAATACCGAGCTTGTTTCAAAAATATGACCACATGAAATACATCGGGCTTTTGCCTGAATTTGGATAATTTTACGCTCAGCTTTTTCCAAAACGGTAGATTGAACCGCCATTTGCCATGCAAAATCCAGTGCTTCTATTTGCACACCCGAAAGGCTTCCTATTTCTAATTCAATAGACTCCACTCTTTCCTGTTTAGATTTTTCCAGCTCATTCCGGGCAATATCAATTATGCCCATAACAATAGAGAGTTCGTGCATAGCTTGTATTTATCAATTATTCCAAATTTATCCTTTTTTCGTTAATTCACAAAATCGCATCTTAAAATATTATAATACTTATTAAGACTTAATAGAAATAAGGTTAATGTTTTAGAAGGTATTATTTTTTTTGTAAATTAAAATTTTAAATTTTTTTATCACAATTTTCAGAGACTAACTTAACTAAAACGTATGAAAAGATGAAAAAAACAGAGCAAAAGAACACCTATTATGATCATATTAGGAGTTCTGGTATTTCACGTAGAGATTTTTTAAAATTCGCCACTTTTATAGCAGCCTATATGGGTATAGAACACAGTGCTGCCGGGAAAGTAGCTAAAGCCTTGGAAAACAAAGAACGTATTCCTGTTATCTGGGAGCATTTTCAGGAGTGTACCGGATGCAGTGAGTCCTTTATTCGTTCTTCCCACCCTCTTGCCGCAGATATACTTTTAGATAAGATTTCATTAGATTATACGGATACACTGATGGCTACTTCGGGAGCCAAGGCCGAAGAAGCCAAGCAGCAATCCATGAAAAAACATCAAGGTAAATACATACTCGTGGTAGAGGGAGCGATTCCTACAAAAGATGGGGGCATTTATTGCACCATTAATGGCCGAACGGCTATTGAGATTCTGAAAGAATCTGCCGAAGGCGCTGCTGCAATCATCACTTATGGTACTTGCTCCTCCTATGGAGGAATCCAATCTGCCTATCCTAACCCCACCGGTTCTGTACCGGTAGAAGAAATTATCACTAATAAACCAATAGTTAAAGTACCCGGTTGTCCACCCATCGGCGAAGTGATGACCGCAGTAATTGTTCATTACATTACATTTGGGCGCTTACCGCAACTGGATGCTCAGGGACGACCTTCAGAATTCTACGCCAAGCGTGTTCACGATAGCTGTTACCGCCGTCCGTATTTCGATGCCGGTTTGTTTGTAGAGAGTTTTGACGATACTAATGCAAAAAAAGGCTATTGCTTGTATAAAATGGGCTGCCGAGGTCCTGTTACTTACAATTCTTGTGGTACAATGGGATGGAATGGGGGCGTAGGCTTTCCCATAAAATCAGGGAATCCATGCATTGGATGTAGCGAAAATGGATTCTGGGATAACAGTCCGTTTGTAGAAAGACTGATGAATGTAGAAGGAATCGGAATTGAAAGTACAGCTGACAAAATCGGTAAAATTGTTACCGGATTAGCTGTTGGTTCGGCTGTGGTACATGGTATTGCCTCTAATATAGTCAAAAGGAAAGAAATCAGAGATGGACTGCAAAGAGGTATTGAAAATGAACAAAAGATTGACAATAAACTAAATGACTAAACCATGGCAGTAAGTGTAAAAAGATTAGTAATAGACCCTATTACCAGGATAGAGGGTCATTTAAGGATAGAAGTAGAAATAGAAAATGGAGTAGTAAGCAATGCATACAGTTCTTCGACCATGGTCCGGGGACTTGAGAAAATTGTTGAAGGTCGTGACCCCCGTGACGTTCGGGCTTTTGTACAAAGAGCCTGTGGAGTGTGTACTACGGTTCATGCCATAGCTTCCATTCGCAGTGTTGAGGATGCTTTGGGAATAGTGATACCGCCCAATGCAGAATTAGGCCGGAATTTAATCACCGCAGCTCATGCCCTACAGGATCATGTGGTGCATTTTTATCATTTGCATGCCTTAGATTGGGTTGATGTAGTAGAAGTGTTGAAAGCTGATCCTAAAGCAACTTCAAATATAGCACAAAGTATCTCAAAATGGCCTAAAAGTTCACCGGGATATTTTTCGGACGTAAAAGCAAGAATCAAGAAATTTATTGATAGTGGTCAGTTAGGGATTTTTGCCAATGGCTACTGGGGGCATCCGGCTTATAAATTACCTCCAGAAATAAATCTTTTGGCTGTGGCACACTATCTTGAAGCCCTTGAATGGCAGAAAGAAATTATAAAAGTACATACTATATTAGGGGGTAAAAATCCTCATCCACATTTTCTGGTGGGCGGCTTGGCAGCGGCCATTAATACCGAAGATCCGGGGGCAATAAATACAGAGAAATTAGCCTTCATCGGAAAACTTTTCGAGGATGCGAAAACTTTTGTCGATCAGGTTTACATTCCTGATTTGTTAGCTATTGCTTCATTTTATAAAAATTGGGGTGCCATAGGTGCCGGCTTTAAAAATTATATGTCGTATGGCGATTTGCCTATGCAAGGATATAATAATCCAGAAAGCTATAAAATGCCACAGGGAATTATTCTTGATGGTGATTTATCAAAAGTTCATCCAGTCGATTTTAGGAAGAATTCAGATATTCAGGAATTTATTAATAATTCTTGGTATGATTATTCAGATGGAAACGAAAAAGGCAAACATCCGTGGGATGGAGAAACAAATATCAAATATACTGGTCCAAAGCCACCTTTTGAGTATCTTGATGTGGATAAAAAGTATAGCTTTGTGAAAACACCTCGCTATCAAGGCAAGCCAATGGAAGTAGGGCCTTTAGCCAGAGTTTTGGTAGGTTACGCCAGTGGTCGTGACGATTATAAAGAAGTGGTTGAATATGCGTTAAATAAACTGCAAATTCCGGCAACAGCTCTGTTCTCTACCTTAGGCCGAACAGCTGCACGTGGATTGGAGACCAAACTGATAGCCGGTTGGGCTATAGAATTTTATAATCAGCTTTTAAGCAATATAAAAAATGGAGATACCCGAATGGCTAATATGGAAAAATGGAATCCAAAAACATGGCCTAAAGAAGCCAAAGGGGTGGGCTATCAAGCAGCTCCAAGAGGTGGCTTGGCACACTGGATTGTCATAAAAGACGGGAAAGTCGCTAATTACCAAATGGTTGTTCCTACTACATGGAATGCCTCACCACGCGACCCCAAAGGCCAGCTTTCGGCTTACGAGTCTGCACTTATTGGTACGCCCATTGCCGACCCAAAAAATCCGGTTGAAATTCTTCGTACAATCCATTCATTTGATCCCTGTCTGGCTTGTGCTGTGCATCTTTACGATGAACATGGAAAAAATATTTCCAGAATTCAAGTAGGTGGAGCTTGTACTATTTAACTTTTTTAAAAAAATATCATGAGTTATAGATTAAAA
>CAYQXT010000362.1:0-3950 GCA_964421365.1 uncultured Bacteroidaceae bacterium | reverse complement strand
ATAAACAAAATTAGTAGCCGAATAAATATCCCAAACTTTACCGTCTGAACGCTTATCGCTAGTGGGAAAATCAGACCAAAGACCGGTGTAGCTATCTACATTTGGATTTTTGATGATAGTAAAAAGAGCGGTTTTAAGCTCATAGCCTGTTTTGCCTGCTGCTGAATCCCAATAATTTGCCGGTATCTGGGCAAAAGCAGATTGGGCGAATAAAAGCAAAAGACTTAAACGAATAATGGATAAAATTAATTTCATATTTTTATTTTTAAACATAAATTGAACAAAGTTACATTAATTTTTATTAGAAAAATCAACATTTCTATCATCCTCTTTTTCAAAATGAATGCGAACTCGTTTATCGTTAAATAATTTTATACTGTTTTGTGCTCACTATATTCATATTGTTATTTGAAATTTAAAGTCCAAATTATTCATTGCTTTTGTCGATATACAGTTCTTCTGCTTCCATTTGGTTTACTATTTACATTGTTTGTACCGAAACTGTTGTAACTCCTTTTATCAAATCTATTACTTTATCTCTATAATCGGCAAAACGGTATGTATTAAACTTTTCGACAATTATTTTGTCTCTCGCTTTTTTTTCTTTGTATTGGTCGAGTATCCAATCTATTGCGCTACGGTTGCCCAATTTGTATTTTTTTGGTTGTAGCCGGAATAACTTATGGAATTTCCGAATATTAGTATCATAATAAAAACCAGCATAGAACAAGTGGAAAACTTAAATCCGTCTAACCGCTTAAAGCAGTCAAACGGGTATTAATATAAACCAAGCATCAAACGATTGTATCACTCAAAAAATTGAAAAAATGAAAAAGAAAGAAGTTATTATTGGCCTATTATTGTTTATTTTACCTATGCTTTTAACATCAGCAGGGAAAAAAGAAAAACAAAGCCAAAAGAAAATTCAAATTGCCCTTTTATTAGATACCAGCAACAGCATGGACGGACTGATAGATCAGGCAAAATCACAATTATGGAAAATAGTAAACGAGCTGGCAACTGCCAATTACAAAGGCTCACCACCTGTTTTAGAAATTGCGCTCTATGAATACGGAAACGACAATTTATCCAGTAGGGAAGGTTATATCAGGCAACTCTCGCAATTAAGCACCGATTTAGACAAAATTTCGGAAGATTTATTTGCCCTGAAAACGAACGGTGGTTCGGAATTCTGCGGTTGGGTAATCCAGAATGCCACCAAACAACTCAGCTGGTCGGAAAATGCCAATGACTTGAAAATGATTTTCGTAGCCGGTAACGAGGAATTTACACAAGGAAGTATAGATTACAAAAAATCCTGTAAAAATGCCATTGCCAAAGGTATTATCGTAAATACTATTTTCTGTGGCTCTCGCCAGCAAGGAATAGATGGGAAATGGAAAGATGGTGCCGATTTAGCCGATGGCAAATATATGTTTATCGACCAAAATCAAACTGTCGCTGATATTGAAACACCTTATGACGACCAAATTTTACAGCTTAATAAGCAATTAAACAAAACCTATATTTACTATGGCAAGAAAGGCAATAAGATGAAAACCCGTCAGTATGCTCAAGATGTGAATGCCGCAGCCATGAGTAAATCAAGTGCTGTACAGCGATCGTTTTCCAAAAGTTCTAAAGCCTATAAAAACAGCTCGTGGGATTTGGTGGATGCAGAAGAAGAAGGACAGGTAAGTATTGATGATTTATCGACAGAAGAATTACCCAAAGAATTACAAGACAAATCAAAAGAAGAGATTAAAGCCTATGTAGATAAAAAAGCCAAAGAAAGAAAAGCACTGAATAAACAAATTCAGGATTTGAATGCCAAACGTAAGACTTTTGTGGCCAAAAAAAGAACAAAACAAGCTGGAAATGCAAAAAACACACTGGACAAAGCCATGCTTGATATTTTGCACGAACAAGGGAAAAGCAAGGGACTGAATTTTAAGTGAAAAATGAATAGTGAAAAGTTTTTTCACTATTCGATAACGCTCGTAGCTAAGCTGACGCTCACGCTACGAGGTCTTCACTCATCAGTTTTCACTATTAACTTTTAACTTAATAAGGTCATGATATATAAAATATATAAATATCCGGTGCTATTTTTACTGATAATACTATCACTCAATGCTTTTGCCGGAGGAATTTTAATCGTTTCGCCGGCAGGAAGTAACTGGACAGGTACGCAACGCGTGAATCCCTTTAGTTTGCAAGTGAAAAGCCTGCACATAGAAAGTATTATTAAAGACAATGTGGCACATACTGTCATTACTCAGGTTTTTCATAATCCCACAGCCCTACGTTTGCAAGGTTATTTTCTTTTTCCGGTGCCTGTTAACAGTGTGATTAGCAATTTTCAGATGGATATTAACGGCAAACTCACCAAAGCCGAGCTTCTTGATGCAACACAGGCACGAAAACTATACGAAGACATTGTACGGAAAACCCTCGACCCTACTCTATTGGAATACGCCAATGACCGGCTCTTTAAAATCCGCGTGTTTCCTATTGAAGCAGGAAAAAACAAAACAATCAAAATAGAATACAACTCGGTACTCGAAGCCGATGGACAACTGATAAGCTATACGCTACCACTGAATACTCAGAAATTCTCAGCCTCACCCTTAAAAGAAGTCTGTTTGCACATCAAAATAAGCAACAGCAGCGAAATTGCCAATGTATATTCGCCTACGCACCAGATGGAAGAGAAAGCCATTGATGCCAAGCATTGGGAACTCGGTTTTGAACAAAAGGAAATCAAGCCCAATCGTGATTTGAAACTCTATATTCAGCGCTCCTTTCAGGCCATAAATATATCCGCATTAGGCTATAAAGGCGATGAATCAAAAGGCTTTATAATGCTAAATATTGCTCCCGATTTTTACAAGCAGCAAACAGAAGCTAAAGACTATATCTTTGTACTGGATGTATCGGGAAGTATGCGCAATGAAAAAATCATTCTGGCACGTAAAGCACTGCAATACTGTGTAAAAAAGCTAAAAAGCCAAGACCGTTTTCAACTGATAAAATTCTCTACCTTTGCCAAAAAAGCTTTTCCTAAATTAGTTCCGGCCAATGAAAGGAACAAAAATATAGCTTTGGCAAAAATAGAAAACTGGGAAGCCTTGGGCGGCACCAATATGGAAGCTGCTTTTAAGCTGGCTTTTGGCGGTCTATCACAAGACAGCCGCAAAAAAGTAGTCGTTTTTATTACCGATGGAAAGCCTACTATTGGCGAAACAGACGAGAATAAACTCTTACAGATTATACTAAATAATAACTCAAACCATTTGCGAGTTTTCCCTTTTGGAATAGGCAATGAGCTAAACACCCACTTATTAGATAAAATTTCCCTAAAAACGAATGCTTATCGCTCTTATATTAGCAAAAATGAAAATATAGACCAGCGAATTACTTCCTTTTTTGATAAAGTGAAGCGTCCGGCTATTTCTAACCTTAAACTGAAAGTAGAAGGTGGCGAAATAGAAAATTTGGTTCCCAGACAGATACCCGATTTATTTTATGGTCAAAATCTGGTTCTTGTGGCAAGAACGGACAAAGAAAGTGTATTAAAAATCAGTATTGAGGGCAATTTAAAGGGTAAAAAGGTAAGTAGTAGCCGACAAATAAAGCTAATTTTTTCTAACGAGAACAATTTTATACCCCAAATCTGGGCAAGCCGACAGTTGGGCTATCTTTTAGAGCAAATCAGACTAAAAGGCGAAACCAAAGAACTAAAAGACGAAATCGTGCATCTCGCTAAGAAATATGGAATTATCACCCCTTATACTTCGTATTTGATTTTAGAGGACGAAGCCATAACAAATATAAATCCGCACCTGCACCCACATCCCTACCCAAATATCCGCTTTGAAAAAAATCTGAATACCTCGTTTGATATGGAAGAGGCTGAAACAGAATATAAAGATATGCAAAAACGCTCG
>CAYQXT010000361.1:0-3982 GCA_964421365.1 uncultured Bacteroidaceae bacterium | reverse complement strand
AGGCTTTCGGCCAAAAATATCCCGCAAAGTAAGGGTATTAGTAATTCTTTACGAATAATTATGGCAAAAACAGCTGTAATTCCACCTAATGTCAAACTCCCTGTATCGCCCATAAATACCTGGGCAGGATAAGCATTATACCACAGAAAACCTACGGTTGCTCCTATCAGCGAGGCGGCAAATATTACTAACTCTCCTGAATGTGGAATATACATGATATTGAGATAATCAGAGATTATAAAGTTACCAGAAACATAGGCAAAAAAAGCCAAAGTCATAGCTACGACAGATGAAGTTCCGGCAGCCAGACCATCTAAACCATCGGTAAGATTAGCACCATTGGAAACGGCTGTAATAATGAAAATTACGGCCAGCACAAAAACAATCCATGCAGCAGTTTGCTTATATTTGCCCATAAATCCAACAAGATAAGCATAATCAAACTCATTATCCTTTACAAAAGGAATAGTTGTTTTGGTTGATTTAATTGTCCGATATTGTACAGTTTCAACTTTTTGACCGGATTTAGGTATAATAATTTTTTCTCGAACGACTACATCCTTACTGAAATAAAGCGTCAACGCCACAATCAAGCCTAAAATAACTTGTCCCAGTATTTTCACTTTACCGGGTATTCCATCCTTATTTTTTTTAAAAACCTTTATGTAATCATCAATAAATCCTAAAGCTCCCAACCATAAGGTAGTAACAAGCATCAGGATAATATACACATTTTCTAATTTGGCAAAAAATAGCACAGGTACCACTATAGCCAAAATGATAATAATTCCACCCATCGTAGGAGTACCTTTTTTTTGATATTGCCCTTCTAAACCAAGGTCTCTGACCAATTCACCGATTTGCTTTTTCTGCAAATAATTGATAATACGCTTACCATAAATCAGAGCTATCAACAAAGAGAATATAAAAGCCAATGCTGCCCGAAAGGAGATATATTTGAATACTCCGGCGCCGGACACATTTAAGTGATCTAAATATTGAAACAAATAGTAAAACATAATTTAAGCTTTATATTCCGTATTAAAATTTGCAACTATCTCTTTATCGTCAAAATGATGACGTACTCCATTAATCTCCTGATAATTTTCGTGCCCTTTACCTGCGATTAAAATAATATCACCGGCTTTTGCCATCATCAGCGCAGTACGAATAGCCGACTCACGCTGCGAAATTTTCAATACGCCAGCGCGTTTGGTTCGCGGTATTCCATCAAAAATTTCTTCAATAATCGCATCTGGATTTTCATTTCGAGGATTATCCGAAGTAATAATTATCTTATCGCTATAACGTGCTGCAATTTCACCCATTTCGGGGCGTTTGCTCTTATCGCGATTTCCACCGGCACCAAAAACCGTATAAATCTCGGTATTTCCCATACGAACATCAACAATAGTCTGCAACACATTTTCCAATGCATCGGGTGTATGTGCGTAATCTACGACTACTGTTTTATCCATACAGCAAAGCATGGTTTCAAATCGCCCACTTACCGGTTTTAAGGCACTCATAGCAGTTAAAACCTCATCGCTCTCGAAACCTAACAATTGCGAAGTACCGTAAACAGCCAAAAGGTTAGAGGCATTAAATTTACCTACAAACTGCATCCATACTTCTTTATTATCAACTATCATATTCGTTCCACGCAGGTCGTATTCCAGAATTTTAGCTTTAAAATCTGCCATATTTCGTAAAGCATAGGAAAACTTGCGCGACTTGGTGTTCTGCTGCATAAAACCGGCATTTTTATCATCAGCATTTACCAAGGAAAAGGCTGTTTGGGGCAGTTTATCGAAAAACGCCTTTTTGGCATCGCGGTAATTGGCAAAAGTTTTATGATAATCTAAATGGTCATGCGTTAAATTAGTGAAAACTCCTCCGCTAAAATGTAAATCACTAATTCGCTTTTGATCAATGGCATGAGAGCTGACCTCTATAAAAACATATTCGCAGCCCGCAGAAAGCATTTCCGAAAGTAATCCATTGATTTTAACAGAATCAGGCGTGGTATGCGTTGCCGGAATTTCGATTCCATTAATCCTGTTTTTTATAGTGGATAATAGACCGGCTTTATAGCCTAATTTTAAAACTAATTCATATAATAATGTAGCTATGGACGTTTTGCCATTTGTGCCTGTAACACCCACTAATTTAAGTTTTTCAGAAGGAAAATTGTAGAAAGACGTAGCCAATCGCGAAAGTGATAAAGCAGCATCGGCAACCTGTACATAACAAATAGCTGGATTTAAGGTTTCTGGCATATCTTCGCAAACGACTATATGTGCTCCGTTCTCTATGGCTTTTGATATATACAAATGTCCATCTGTTTGTGTGCCTTTTACCGCCACAAATAAAGCTTGTGCCGTACATTGATGCGAATCAAAAACAATTTTGCTAACTTGCTTATTACTATCGCCCTGCAAATTAAAATAAACAATATGTTTTAGTATTTTTTTAAGCACTTGCACTATCTTTCTCCTGTTTTTTAGGTTCTATTATTTCTTTTACTTTACCCAAGTAAAGTTTTATTACTCTATTTTTAACCAATTTGCTACCTGCCGCTACCGATTGGTGTGTAACAGAGCCTTTTCCGACTATTTTTACCCGTAAACCAAGATCTTCCATTATAAATAGTGCATCTTCAACGCCCATACCCAGGACGTTTGGTACTGTATTGCGGTGAACAAATCGGTCTTTGCACTCTACATATTTATCTTTTTTTTCGGTTATCACCCAAGGCGAACGCAATTCGTTGTAATATTGCAGCGGGATATTGAGTTTACGTAAAACAGTTTCTAAATCTTTCACATAACCACTTTTAGTATAAGGTATCGAGGCTATTTTATATTGATCTTTTAATTCTAATTTAGGGGTTATTTTATAGTTTGTAGCATACACCTTATTGGCAATTTGCTCAAAAACAGGGCCTGCCACAACTGCACCGTAATAGCCCAAACGATTAGGATCGCTAATCATCACCATACATGAATATTGCGGATTATCGGCAGGAAAATAGCCCACAAATGAGGCTCTGTACCTATTTACATAGCGTTTCAGTTTTTGGTCGAAAATTTTAGCGGTGCCGGTTTTTCCGGCAATCTTAAAATTAGGGTTCTGTAAGTGCCTTCCAGTACCCTCTTTGACCACTCCTTCGAGCAATGTTTTTATCTTTTTCAGTGTTTCCACAGAACAAATTGAGGACATTAGCACTTCCGGCCTAAAAGTTTTGATTATCTTACCATGATTAGTAATGGCCTTTACAAAATGTGGCTTCACCATTCTACCGTTATTCGCTACGGCATTGTATAAGGTAAGAATTTGTAAGGGCGTAAGTCTTAGTTCATAACCAATAGCCATCTGGTGCAAAGAAATTTCCGACCAGTGCCTTCCGCCCGGATATTTTATATAAGGCCGGCCTTCCCCTTTAATATTTAAGCCTAATTTTTTGTTCAGGTGCAAACTATACAAGCGTTCTACAAAGCGGTCGGGACGACGCGAATAATATTTACCAACCACAGTGGC
Organism: uncultured Bacteroidaceae bacterium; assembly: GCA_964421365.1. Classification (GTDB taxonomy): domain Bacteria; phylum Bacteroidota; class Bacteroidia; order Bacteroidales; family DYOH01; genus CAYQXT01. The sequence goes on along the minus strand of CAYQXT010000361.1, from coordinate 442 downwards.
AAATCCCACATTTGAAGATACCTCAAAAACCTGTTGAAAGGTGATTTTACCGTGTCCCCCTTTTTTTACATCAGAGATAGTGAAATCGTAAAACTTTTTATGCCCGTTTCCGGTATTTACAGTATCATATAAATCAATAAATCCATCTTCTAATAAAGCAATAGAAGTAGCTAATTTGAAAGTAGAACCAGGCTCGGTACTCTCGCCGATGGCATAATTATAACTTTCGTAATATTTACCATCTTTTCCTTTTTTCAGATTGGCAATAGCTTTAATATCGCCGGTTTTTACTTCCATCAAAATGGCCGTACCATGGTCGGCATCAAATTTCCTTAATTGGCGAGCTAAAGTATTTTCGGCCACATCCTGCAAGGGTATATTTATAGTACTGATAATATTTTTGCCATCTTCCGGCTCCACTTCATTGGCAGAATTCACTTCC
>CAYQXT010000360.1:0-4002 GCA_964421365.1 uncultured Bacteroidaceae bacterium | reverse complement strand
AGAGAATTTGCTTTGCGGTGCTTGTCGTGATTTTTTCCAATAGAAATATAGCATAACTAAAATGCCACCAAAAATATAGAATAGATAAAGGCTAACAAAAAACCATTTTATTGTTGGTTTCATATAAGAATACAACTCTATGAGCATGAAAAACCAACCCAAAAAAGGGGCTACATTAAACCAAACAAGAAATTTCGCTCCCAATCGGGACAAAATTTCTTGTCGGTAAAATTTAAGTAACTCTTTTTTTAAAGTCGAAAACTTACCTATATGGAACCTTTCCTCAGCCATTTTTCCGGATTTAATTTTTGTTGTCCTTTCCAAATTTGGAATTTAAGAATTGCCGTATTTTCTTCGGTAGAATCGCCGTAAACTTTGCCCAAAATCTGGCCTTGTTTAACCGAACTTCCCAATTTTACGGACACATATTTCAAATTACTGTATAATACATAATAATCGCCGTTTTGAACCAAAACAGCTTTATTTAAACCAGGCACATTTATCATTTTAACCACTTTCCCTTGGAAAACAGCTTTTACATCTGCACCCATATTAGTCTGAATATCAACCCCATCATTTCGCAAACTAATGTTACGCATGGTTATGGGATGATAAATACCAAAACGCTTAACTATTATACCCTTACGTACAGGCCAAGGCAATTTCCCTCTGCTACTTCCAAATATTTTGTTTAAAAGAGCCCGTTTATTGCCCTTTTTGGCTAAATCAACCACTTGGTTTTTCACTTGGCGAGATTTTCGGTCGTCTAAAATATAACCCAAAACATCTTTATTCACGGCCTTTTGTTTAAGCTCTACTTCAGCCAATTTTCTCTTTAATTCACCTTGTTTGGCTCTCAAAACGGCCAAAATTTTCAAACGCTCACCTTTTAAACTTTCGAGCGTATCTAATTCTGCCTGTTCGTGCATAATTAATTTTTCCTGAGCCAATTTTTCCAAATTAATAGAGTCTATCACTAAGGATAAACGGTCTTCTGTCTTCTTAATTTCGCGAGCCTGCGATTTCCGATAATCAGAATACTGATTTAAGTATACAAATCGCTTATACAAGCCATTCAGATTATCGGATGCAAGAATAAACATCCAATCGCTGTATGCATTGCGAGTCTTAGCATACGACATCAATACTTTTGCGTATTCGTCTTTGAGATTATTAAAACGAGTCTGCAAGCGAGTTTGTTCATCTAAATAACTATTTATTTGTGTTACAGTTTGTACATTCTGATTTTTGAGATTAACAATTAAGCTATCTTGCTGTTTCATTTCATTTTCCAGCAACTGCAATTTAAGCACAATTTGTTGGGCACTTCTGCCAGTATTAGCCTTCAAGTTTTTTAGATAGATAATTTTATTCTCAATAAGTTTTTGCCTTATACGTAACTGTTCACGTGATTGTGCAAAAATAAGAACCGGAAAAACAAGTAAAAACAAAATATACAGCAACTTGCGCATAAGCTAATGTTTAATAATTTTATATTCATCTAAAGACAAAGCTGGTATGGAAAACAGCTTGTTAAGGTATATCTTTTTATAATTGATTGCAAATTTATCGGTAGAATTTTGCTTTTCCAAACGAACGGAAAAAGAGGCTGGCACAATATACTGTCTGACTTGCAAATAATTCTTATAATTTACTGTCAATTTGTTTTGCTGGGGCATTTGCAAAACATTCAAACTATCTACCAACATATTCTGTAAACTTAAAACCGAAGTATAATCAAATGCCTTTTTACTACTTATGGACAAATATCTTGCCTGATACAAATAGCTGGCACTATCTTTTTGCACATTCTCAATAATATGAAAACTATCGGCTTTCAGACGTACAAATTGCCCAAGTAAAAGCGATTGCAAGGCCGAAATATCTACTTGAATGCCAAAACTGATAAGAAATTTCTGAATCGGCCAAATATCAATAGTATGTTTGATATTATTTTGCAGGAAAGCACTATCTTTAGTGAGCAAAACACGCCCTACTTCAATACCAAACAAAGCGGTGGCATTAGCCCAAATAAGGCTATCCTTTAAAATACGAATTTGTCCACTTGTATTCAGCGAATTATTGGTAGTTTTAATTTTACCGGAAAAACGAATTTTCAGAGTTCTAAAGGGCATTTGTGTACTATATGCAGTTAGAAAAAAATTTTCTAAATTAGCCGTTTTAGCAGCTGTATGTCTGCGAAACAGATGCTTTGTTACCTTACACGAGGAAAGTAGCAATAAAAGGACAAAAAGTAAAGAAAAAGGACTTAGAATTCGATAACTGTTTTTATTTTTCATATTTAATATCTGAAATTTCGCACCCACAAAAGTACAAAATAATTAGGAACTTTGGATTTGGATTTAGGATGCGGGATTCAGGAACCAGGATTTAAAAATTGGGTATTGCAGAACAGTATTCCTAATTTGTAATTAGTAATTATTTGGGCGCACGGGCGGGCTTTTCGCTTATACTCCCCCTTGCCTCAGCCCGCAAAACATCGGCAAAAAAGGAGTTCCGCTTGTCGCTACACTCTTTTTTGCCGTGTTTTGCTAGGCTTCGAACTTCGGCGGGGTATCGCTGCAATCCCTTACGCATCAGTACTTTACAACAAAGAATTAGTTCTTCACTTTTCCCTATTCAGTTTCTTAATGCTTTTATTAATCTCCACCACATCATTATCTCTACCTAAAGCTTTGAGAATAGTTGCATAATGCTCCAAAACGTCTGTGTCAACTTCCCCTCCATTTTTAAGCGATTTTTGCTCCCAAATTAAGGCTTGCTCTAAATTATTCATTTTATACAATATCCACGCATAAGTATCCAGATACACATAATTGTCAAGCTCGGCAGCAAGAGAAGATTTTATTAATTTTTCGGCTTTTTGCAAATGCTCACCACGTAAACTCAAATAATAGGCATAATTATTTTTGAGTACATAATTAGTTGAATCCAAAATAATGGCATGATTAAAATAATAATCGGACTTTCCATAATTTTTCAAACTATTGTAAGCCTCACCCAAATAAGAATCAAACTGAAATTCAATAGATGGATTGTCGAAGACATAATTCAAACCTGATTTTAGAATAGAGGCTGCTTCTTTCTCTCTATCACTGCGCAAAGCACCTATTCCTGAAAATAAATAAAAATTAGCTTGATTAGGGAAAAGTTCCAAAGCGCGATTGGCATCATCGTATAAGTCTTCGTGGTAATTCACACGATATTCAGAATCCAGTAATAATACCCAGGTTCTAAAGTCTCCCGGGGCTAAATCAACAATTTTTTTTAACACGGAAATGGCCTGAGCATAGTCACCTTCTTTATACAAATACTTAGCCTGAATCAACAACAAAGCAGCGTCATGGGGATAATAAGAAATCATTTGGGAAAGAAGTTTTCCATAAAGCACAGAGTCAGAATATTCGTGTTTAGTGCGCAATAATCTAAAAAAATTAAGCTTTTTGTCAAAAGCAAAACTTGTATCGGACAAAGCAAGAATAAAATACTGATATTCTTTGTCTTTATTGCCTTTAATACGCTCAAAATTAGCCATACTCAAATAAACGTTTCCCTTAGGAGCATCCATTTGTAAAAGCTCATCATAGAGATTTTGTGCTTTATCATACTCTTTCAGTCCAATATAAAATTCGGCAAGTGTACCAGCATATTTCATCTCTTTGGGCGACAAATTATGAAGCATGCGCAAGGTAGCTTCTACAGAATCTACTTGATTTAAACCGGCAAAAATACGGTATTTATAGCGTAGCGAATAAATACTCACTCCAAACTGATGTTCAAATTGGTGAGCGACTATCAAAGCCTTCTTATAAACTTTAAATCTGGAAAGTAAATCCATATACTCAAACCAGTTGTCGGGATTATCCGGCTGAATCTGCAAAATTTTATCATAGCGGGCAAAAGCTTCATTGATGTGATTGGCCTGAATAGCGCAATCAATATAAAGCAGATTGTAAGTAACATTGTTTGGTTTAATCTTAA
>CAYQXT010000359.1:0-4010 GCA_964421365.1 uncultured Bacteroidaceae bacterium | reverse complement strand
CTTCGCCCGAATAGTTGAAATATTCAGAAAAACCTTTCACAAAGTGAGTCTTCCCTGCACCTAAATCACCATCCAACAAGATAATATCGCCAGAACCAAATACTTCAGCTATCTCTTTTGCTATTAATTTTGTCTGAATTTCGCTTTCTGAAACCAATTGATAACGATTCCTTCTTCTCTTTTCAATTTCCTTGCCCAACATTGTGTACTCCATTTTGTGTCTTGAATCTGGCTGCAAAATTGATAATTTTCTATGAATAAACAAGTGCTATTTTTTACAATACTTAGTTAAACTTTGCCAACGTTTGAATTAACAAATATAAAATACTATTTATTTACTGAGAACTTTATGCTGAGATATCTATTTCTGACTGCTGTCTTTAAAGGTGAATTTAGCAAAAAATGACTAAGTAATTTTTGTTATACCGTACCGGTATTGCATTTTGTATGCTAGATTTTGCTTGTTTTAGAATATCTGTAAGTTATCAATATGAATTTACAAATTTTTGAAGCGGGTATATTAAATGTATTTTAGATTATTTAGTTTTGTGGATTTGGCTATATCAAGATTGCCAAGTTTTTTTATACCGAACTAATTTATATTACATTTATAAATAATACATAATACATAAGACTATTCATACACAAAATTCCTGTATTTATCCTCAATTTCATCTAAAGTAACTATTATTTTTTCCGGTTTATTTTCTGTAACAAGTTTCATACGATAGTCAATAAAGTCTGGCAACTCCTTGAAATAGCGTAAATAGTGCTTTTTCATTTCATTTATTCCGCGTGGCAAGCCTTTCCATTCAATAGATCTCTGCAAATGTTGTTTGCTTAAACGTACTCTTTCTTCTGTATCAGGTGCTTTTAATTGCTTTCCTGTTTGGAGATAATACTTTATATGCTTAAAAATCCATGGCTGACCTATTGCCCCTCTGCCTATCATTAAGGCATCAACATTAGAGATTTGAAGGAACTTTTGGGCTGTTTCAGGCGATATTATATCTCCATTTCCTATAATGGGGATTTTTATTTGTGAATTTCGCTTTACCTCTGCAATGGGTTGCCAGTTCGCTGATCCTGTATAGAGCTGTTGTCGTGTTCGGCCGTGAATACTTAGTGCTTGAATTCCTGTGTTTTGCAATTGTGTGGCTAGTTTCTGTATGATAATCGAATTCTCGTTCCATCCTAAGCGTGTTTTTACGGTTACAGGAATGTTTACGGCTTTGACAATGGCTGCTGTAATGTCTAATAGCAAGTCTGGATTTTGCAACATGCCAGATCCGGCACCTCGATTGGCAATTTTTTTTACCGGACAACCCCAGTTTATATCTATAAAATCAGGATTAGCTTGAGCTACAATTTGTGCTGCTTTTACCATAGCTTCTTTCCGATGACCGTATATTTGTATGCCAATAGGGCGTTCGTAGTCATATATAGTAAATTTTTTAAAGCTTCTTTCAATATTTTTATCCAAATCATCGGCGGATATGAATTCGGTAATTAAAATATCGGCTCCGTACTGCTTGCACAAATATCGAAAACTCACATCGCTTATATCTTCCATTGGGGCTAAATATAAGGGGAGGCTTTCTGAAATATTCAGTTTCGTGAAAAAATCTGTCATAAATAATTATTTATATTTACAATAATGAGTTCGGTCTAAAAACCGGTCGGACGGATAGATTTATTAAAACTGTAAAAATAGACAGCTCATTTACACTTGATTAATGAAACCTTCCGACCGATTTCCATACAAATTTACTTTTTTATACTGGACTCAATAATTTGTTATTTTATTGTAAATGATTGATTTATTAAAGTTGTCATTTTTAGTTCCTTGGCTATTTATCTGTTTGTTACCTGTTTTTAAATTCAAACTTTGACATACTTAAAAGAAGTATTAATTTAGATAATTTGCAAATCAATAAAAATATTTAATTTTGTACAAAATAAAAATAATTTTAATGATGAGTGAATTTTTCAATAAAATTTATTATGGAAACACCATTGGACAATGGGCTATTACGCTTGTAATTATTATCGGTGGGGTTATTCTGGCCAAACTATTATACTGGTTCATTGGTAACTTTGTGAAGCGTTTGACCCGCAAGACTGCCACCAAACTGGATGATATTCTCGTTGATATGTTCGAAGAGCCTATTGCTTTGGTGATAGTACTGAGTGTCTCTTGGTATGCTTTATCTCGCTTACAATTAACTGACGGTTGGGATAAATTTATCGCTCATATTTTTTATATTCTTGTAACTTTCAATGTAGCATGGCTGTTTGTTCGTTTGGTTGATGCTATTATACAGGAATATCTTGTTCCGCTAGTAGAAAAGTCGGAAAGTAATTTGGATGACCAAATTTTACCGATTTTACGCAAAGCCATAAAAATTTCTATTTGGATAATTGCTCTTATTATTGGCTTAGACAATGCAGGATATAATGTGGGTACGCTTTTGGCTAGTTTAGGAATTGGTGGTTTGGCACTGGCTATGGCTGCCAAAGACACGGTTTCTAATTTCTTTGGGGGAATCATGATATTTGCGGATAAACCTTTTACCATTAAAGATAGAATTAATATTGATGGTCTTGATGGAACTGTTCAGGAAATTGGAATTAGAAGTACTCGTATAAGAACCCTAGCAGGAAGAACGGTTACTGTGCCGAACTCTATTTTTACCAATAATAAAATAGAAAATATTTCTTCGGAACCTACACGGAAAATTGTGCTTACACTGGGTTTAACTTATGATACTAAAGGAGAACAGATTGAAAAGGCTATTTCTATATTAAAAGATATTGCGAAAAATAATCCTTTGGTTGAAGATTCTACTTTTTCCGGTTTTACAGGATTTGGTGATTTTTCCTTGAATATTCTTTTTATTTATTATATTACTAAAGGAAAGGATATTCTTTTGGCACAAACGAATATGAATTTGGAAATATTACGCCTATTTAATAAGGAAAAATTAGAATTTGCTTTTCCCACGCAAACAATTATTACAAATCCTTAGATAATTGTAAATGGATAATTCTGTATATTGCAAAAAGCAAATTATAAAGGATCAACCGGAATAAAGATTAGCTTGTTATTCCGGTTGAGAATATTTTTACTGAAGTTTAAAATTTATAGGCACTGTGTACCAGACGCTTACTGGTTTGCTTCTTTGCATTCCTGGTTTCCAGCGAGGTAACTTTTTAACCACGCGTACAGCTTCTGCATCCAAAAGTGGGTCAACACCCCTAATGATTTGTACCTTATCTACATTCCCTTTTGAAGTTACAACAAAACGAACAAAAACTTTTCCCTGAATATCATTCTCGCGAGCCACAGCCGGATATTTAACATGGGTTGCAATCCACTTTTGTAAACCACGATTTCCACCCGGAAATTGAGGCATATTTTCAACTACAAAAAATACCTCTTCTTCTTTTTCTTCCTCTTGTTGAGGTAAATCCTGAATGTCTATCTGTGTATTCTCATCAGATTCCATATCCATGGTATTGTCCTCTTCTTCGATATCTGCGTCATCTTCAGCTAGATTCAAAATGTCGGAAACCTGCTGTTGCGGTGGTGGTGGTGGTGGTGGAACATCCTGACGGGTAATCGGAATAATTTCCTCTTCGGCGTTTACATCCTGGATCTTACCCAATGTTTCTGCCTTACTGGCGGAGGTGGTCCATTCGAAAGCAAAAAGTATTACTCCTAAAGCAATGATATACCCAACTTTAAGAAATAAGCCTCTGTACTTTTCTAAATCTGCTTTTTCTGTTTTTTTACTAATCATTGTATTTCTATTTAATCTGTTCAAAATTTCTGAGCTGCTAAATTATAAATATTTCTTTTATTTCAAATCCTAAGTGATACAAATTGAGCAAATGTAAATTATTAATTGTGAATTGTGAAAGCTTTTTGCCACTAAAAAATTGTTAGTTACCAAAAATGTAATGCACAAATAAATTTGTTTCGCCACTTACCAGTTAAAATGCTTCCA
>CAYQXT010000358.1:0-4017 GCA_964421365.1 uncultured Bacteroidaceae bacterium | reverse complement strand
TCTAAAAACCGGTCGGACGGATAGATTTATTAAAACTGTAAAAATAGACAGTTCACTTACAATTGATTAATGAAGCCGTCCGACTGATTTCGATGCAAATTCACCTTTTTATACAGAACTCATTTTATATTTTTGTAACTTACTATTTTCCATGACAAACAGCATTTACAATTCACAATTAATAATTTACCATTACTTATCATCTTGATTTTCAGAAAAAGACAATAAAAATTTATGCTTCGAATTAATTTTATAATGAGCTTAGAAAAGTAATTTATCTCTGCTAAACTTCTGATTTGAAATATAAACAAGAAGCTTTACATGCCAAAATCAGGATTTCACAGAAAGTGGAGGTCTGACTTAAATATTAAACCAGCCTAAAGTTTTCGGCTTCTAACTCAATGCTTAATTTTTTATTTTTAAAGTCGATAACAGCGTTAGTTTTGACCATAAAATCACAACCAAGTACACCAATAATAGTATTGAAGCCAAGATCAGAATAAATTTCGCTAATATGTGTCAGGTCTAAAAGCGGAAAAAGCATTTGGTTGAGCCTATTCGTTCCAATTTTCAGGCTTTCTAATTTTCCAAAGCTAAAATGCAGCTCGTGATTACTAATTCCTCTCGATGAGTCCATACTTTTATTATAAAATTCCTCGATATAATAATCGCCGGTGCGGGTTGGAGTGATGTAATTTTTCAGGCTCACTCTGTCCATCACCGTGTTAGAGGCACCGGTATCAAGAATCAAAAAACATTTTAATTTATCCGATAATTCACAAGGAACCAGTAAATGGTAGCCTGCTTCGTCCACTTTTACCAGTTCCAGTTCAATTTCCTCCTTCATTTATTCCGTATTAAAAAAGCCAAAAATAGTATAAAAGTGTTGAAAATTAAAACGGCTTATACCAAACGGCTATCACAAATCGAAAAATATTTTGTTATTTCATATTCAATCAAAATATCACAAGGGCAGGCATAACTTAAATGATACCGATTCGGTATTACCATGATTTTGGCACCGTAGTGATCATCACATATTGCTCCGCTTTGGCATCCTCGTTGCTCACAGGTTTAAAGCCCCTGCTACTGGCCAAGACAGTATTCAGATTGCCATCTATAAATTTATATCCCGACTCATAGCGAATATTCAGCGACTTAAATTCCTCTGTTTGCGCCAAAAGCTGGAGCGTTTCCACACCATAAGGCTCAGTACATACAAAATATTGCGGTAGTTCTATCACTTTATTCGTTAAAGAAGCCGTAATGTGATAGTTGTCGTAGAGTAATACTCTGTTTCCATCGGCCAAATGGTAGATAAAACGCACATAGCATTCTTTATTGGCTTTGATGTAGATTTTCAGCGTATCATCCTGTTGGAAAAGCAAATTATCAGTCCCTTTATTCGTAGAAATGGCAATCGTCAAACCGCCATTTGAGGTAACCAAATTTTGGTTAAATAAAGCCATATTTTTAACCGCCTGATTGTATTTTTCGGGTTCGATTTTAAAATTGTTTGCCGCTACCCAGCTTTTATCCAAGCCACTTTCCACGGCAGCGAGCACATCACCGGTTTTGCCATCCATCACACTCAGATTAATCCGGTAAATGTCCTTTTCTTCCCAAAAAAAGCCTTTAAGAATTAGCTTGTCTGGTATTTTGCTATTTCTTGTTACTCTAAAACCCTGTTTTATAAGCTCATTAGTTAGACTCTGAGCAAATTTATTAGAATAAGGACTTACAATACCCGAATTTTCAAAACTAAAATTAGAAATCCAAAGTGGTGATAAGCTATCCTTTAGCTGTAATTTAAGAATTTTAACCAAAAATTGCTGCGCCTCACCGGCTTTCAATTTTTTATTATTAATAATTTTCTGAATTTGATTATTAATGTCCTTTTTATAATCAAGCGTTTGATCGAGATAGGCTTTCCACTTAGCCTTATTGGCCGCATCTAAAGCCATTAATACACTATGCGCATTCATATTCGACTGAATAAAGACTTCGCCGCTACTCAAATCCTTTAGTAAACTCAATTTGTTGCTTTGAAGCGTATCCGCAGCCGTTTCTAATAATTTTTTCAGTTTCAGATTATTGTCTTCAATCAGATTTTGATAATAATCACGTACATCCGCCTTGGGCGCATAAGCAAAAGCATAAATATTTCGTTTCCGAGTATCGTAAAAAGTTTCGGTTTTTAATCCACTAATTTTCAACTTGGTAAGCGATACGCTGGTTTGCTTAAAATACTCATAAGTTTCGGTATTTTCGGTTTCGATTTTACTACTTGTGATACTTTTTATCTCCGTTAAAACCGATTCATTCAGCAAGGTTCTTGCCGCCGAAATCAGCCGGCCTTTGGCCTGATCCACATCATCGCCTTTTTTTAGTGTTTCTGATACAAAGCCTTTAATATATTGGTCGTCCGAATAAAAAGCCTTTCTTTTTTCATAGCTTATCCAGCGGGGTGCATTCTGGAGGCTTCTTTGGGCACTCAGCGGAAAGACAAACATCACCAAAAATATACTTAAAAAATGCCACTTTTTCATATTGCTTATTTTAAAATTTCTTGCACTAAGTTAATACATTGTTTTAAAATTAGATAATTTTTTATGATAATTCCATAAAAAAATCTTAATGAAATTCAGGTGGATTGGGATTTGGGATTCAAGAATTTTAGTACCGAATTTGTAATTCGTGGGCAAAAAATATTTATTGAACTTTGTGAATGGCCACTAATTAGGAAAATAATTAAATAACTTGTCTGTTTCGGCACTTTTTTGTTGTTTGCGCTGAAACAGACAAGCGAAATATAAACAAAACATCTACTCATAATGGTGTGATAAAACTTTGCCAAAGTTCTGTTTGAAAAATGCTAATAATATGCAACTACTTATCTAATCAACTTTGGCAAAATTAAAATTTACTATACTTTTTTGAATAAATATTTCAAATTGTTCTCTGTCAGCTTTTAGCTCAGAAGAAGAAGCAAGGAATAGTTTAATTTTTTTCATTTTATTTTAAGATTTATCATATCTGGCACTATATAATACTTCGTTAAACTTTGTCAAAGATTGAATCAACAACAGACATGATTGGCAACAGCATTTCTGCCCTCATATTTATAGAAGAATAAACAAGGATTTATTTTATTTATTTTCAATAAAATATAAGCACCCTGAACTATTTACTTGTATATTATACCTAGAGAACAAACTATTCTAAATTGACAAACAGAATTCACCGTTAGCAATTAATTTTTTCGTTGTAAGTTGTAAAAATAATATTAATTTTGTCCGGTTAAACAAGAATGAGTAAAAAATGAATATAGTAAATCAAATTGTAGCGAAATTATTCGGGAATAAGTCCGAGCGAGATATAAAAGAAATCCTACCAATTGTAGATGAAATAAATGCTGAATATGATAAAATGCAATCGCTTTCGCATGATGAATTACGGCAGATAAGTGCCGATATGCGGCAGGAAATTAAAGCGGCCGTTGCAGAAGATGAGGCAAAAATCAGCCAATTGAAGACAAAAATTGAAACCGAAAAGCCCGATTTTGACGAAAAAGATAAAATATATACTGAAATAGATGCTATTCAGGAAGATATTCATGTTAAAATAAAAGATAAATTAAAGGAACTTTTACCTCAGGCATTTGCTGTGGTGAAAGAAACCGCACATCGTTTCATGGAAAATGAGACCATGGAAGTTACTGCCACCGATTTTGATAAAAAATTATTTGGAGAGTATAAAAAAGATTTTATTACCTTAAAAGGCGACAAAGCCATCTATAAAAATTCATGGAAAGCGGGAGGAAACGTAATTACATGGAATATGGTACATTATGATGTGCAGCTCATCGGAGGAATCGTTCTACATCAAGGAAAAATTGCTGAGATGGCTACTGGTGAGGGGAAAACGCTGGTGGCTACTCTACCTGTATTTTTAAATGCTTTACCCGGAAGAGGCGTTCATTTGATTACCGTAAATGATTATTTGGCCAGAAGGGAC
>CAYQXT010000357.1:0-4079 GCA_964421365.1 uncultured Bacteroidaceae bacterium | reverse complement strand
GTGAAAGGACTACTTGAAGACAAAAAGGTGTATTTGTTTGCTTCCGCTGGTTTACACAAAGAACTTTTTGATACCATGTTCCTAATCGAAAATTTTAACCATATTGTCGATTACGGAATTTTTGAATTTTGCGGCATGGAGGTTCAACAGCACGAATATTTCTGGTCCATTCCATTTCTCGATGAAAAAGAAAAGTCGGAGATATTAAAACAAGTTCAGAAAATTGTGAAAAAAATGAAATAATAGAGCTGATTTAGCGGGCAATCTACACATTTCTTTTAATGTATCAAATAAGGAGTGAGACATATTATTGACACTTTTATCGTTTGTAAACTGATGATTATAAGGTGAAAGTAAAATTCACCATTAATAATTCTCAATTACTTATTTAGCTATTATGCAAATTGAAATTACTGAAAAGAATCAACTTTTAAATTCAAATGGAAGCTTAATTAATAAAGGTTGGGCCAAACAGCCATTATTACAATACAATCGGAAATCAATACAAGCACCTAAGTATAAAATTAAAGAATGGGATTATTATTGTATTTTAACTGAAACACAAGGTATCGCATTGACAATTGCCGATAATGGCTATTTGGGTTTTGTTTCTTGCACTTTACTCGATTTTGTTCATAAAGAAGAACAAACAAAAAGTATTATGGTTCCATTTCCTTTAGGCTCATTTAAAATGCCCGAAAATTCGGCAAAAGGGAATATTGAATTTATTCATAAAAATGGAATAATAAAATTTCTTCATAAAGGCCAATTTAGAGTACTCGAAGTAGAATTTAAAAACTTTACTGAAGGGAAACCGCTTAAAGGAAGAGTGAAATTATTTCAGGATCCTAATATGGAAACAATGGTTATTGCCACTCCTTTTACAAAACCTAAAACAGCTTTTTATTATAATCAAAAAATAAATTGCTTGCCAGCTCAAGGAAGATTTTCAGTTGGTAATGAAATAATTAATTTTGATTCAACAACGGCAATGGGGGTTCTTGATTGGGGACGTGGTGTTTGGCCCTATTCTAACAAGTGGTACTGGGGTTCGGCATCTGGCCTACTCAATGGAATTCCTTTTGGATTTAATATTGGTTATGGTTTTGGAGATACTTCTGCGGCTTCCGAAAATATGTTATTTTATGCCGGAAAAGCAAATAAATTAGACCAAATTACATTTAAAATACAAAAAGATAATTATTTAGATACTTGGTATTTTTCATCAAACGATAAACGTTTTGAAATGAAATTCGAACCTATACTTGACAGATATTCAAATACAAATATTGTTATCATCCAATCCAGGCAACATCAAGTTTTTGGACGATTTTCAGGTCAAGCAATTCTTGACGATGGTACAATTCTAACGCTAAAAGACTTTTTAGGTTTTGCTGAAGAAGTTAAAAATCGTTGGTAAACCGTCCTGCTTATCATTGTTTTTCAAGCTTATCAAAAATTTTGTTCGTAAGGTAATAAAAAATTGGAGCAACAATTAATCCTGCCAATACATCACTCACATAATGTGCTTTTAAATAAACAGTGGCTAGAACTAGTGGAAAAGCAAAAAACAACAATAGTGGAAAAGCTTTTTTATGATAATGATAACTAATGAAAAGCAAAATTGTCGTAATTCCTGCATGGGAACTAGGAAAAGCACCAGTAGGTCGCTCGCCTGCGTCCTGAACAATTTTAACGGCATGACTAAAAAAATAGGCCAACGGGACTTCCGAATCCGGCGAATGATAATAGTACTGCGGACCAACAACCGGAAAAACAATGAATATCACATAAAAGAAGAAGAAGGAAACCATAATGATAAAAATAATACGAAGCGTTTGTTCTTTATTTTTTAAATAAATAATAAATGTAGTTCCGAAAATCAAAAAATAAAACGAAAAATAGCCCATACTCAGCCATTCGTTGAACCATAAATTGGGGATGATTTTCGAGAAATCAAGCGATAATTCAGTACCAATTAAGGACTCTTCAAAGGCAATAATATAATGGTCAAAAGGCTGAAAAAACAACAAATTAAAATTAGCCGTTTCCGGGTAAAAGTAAGCCAGAAGCCCCAAAGGATAAAACCAATGCAAAAACTCCCAGAATTTACTTTTGGTACGAAAATGAATGGCCGCCACCAAATATATAAACAAAAAAACTAAAAACCGAAACCCAATTTGAAACAATGGAGCATCTATTTTAGTATAATAAATAAGAGTCAGCAGTAAAGTCAAACTCATGTAAATGATTATAGACCAATCTATTAACGTGAATATTTTTTTATTATTACTGCCCATTTTCTTCTATTCTTGTACCCTAAAAAAATAATTCGCAAATTTGAGCTACGAAAATATACTTTTATGTAGTACCACAAAAACCTTCTCCAAATTAATTCACATAATTTATTAATTTTTAATGAATTTAGTTAATAGCCTTGTGATCGACCGCAAAAATCTATATTCTTATGTTCTAATCTTATTTAATATAACCTATTCACTCTTCACAATTATTCTCTATCTTCGCGCCATGCAAGAAAAATTATATAATTCGTACTCTGATTATGTGAAAAGAACTTTTAAAAACAGAGTTCAAAAAATTTCCATAGATGCAGGATTTAGCTGTCCTAACCGCGATGGGAAAAAAGGACGTGGTGGTTGCACTTATTGCAACAACGAAAGCTTTAACCCCTTCTACTGTAGCCCTAAAAAAAGCATTACACAACAACTTAACGAAGGAATCTCTTTTTTCGAGAAAAAATATCCAAAACAAGACTATCTTGCCTATTTTCAAGCTTATTCAAATACCTATGCCCCTCTGACTAAATTAAAACAAGAGTACGAAGAAGCACTTGCTCACCCAAGAATAATCGGGTTAATCCTTGGAACCCGCCCCGATTGTGTGGATGAAAAATTAATGCAATACCTATCCCAATTGAGTCAATCTCATTATTTGGTTCTCGAAATGGGCATAGAATCTACCTTAGACAGAACCCTTGAACGGATTAACCGTGGACATACTTTTCCTGAGACAATAGCTGCCTTTGAATTAGCTAAAAAATATAATATTCTAACAGGCGGACATTTAATCCTTGGATTACCAGGTGAAAGCAGAACAGATATGCTTAATCATGCCCAAAAAATAGCCAAGCTTCCTTTAAAATTCCTCAAACTACACCAATTACAAATTATCAAAAATACGGCAATGGCAAAAGATTTTGAACTTCACCCGGAAGAATATAATCTGTTTTCTTTAGAAGAATATGTAAAATTTATACCCAATTTTTTAAAAAGATTAGCTTACAATATTATTATCGAAAGGTTTACCTCAGAATCACCAACAGATATGCTCATTGCACCAAAATGGGGTCGATTAAAAAATTATCAAATTGTCCATTTAATTGAAAATGAACTAAAAATCAGAAAATGAGATTATTTATTGCTCTACCCATTCAATTGTCCTCAACAAGTTTAGATGAATTATCTTACATAAAATCAGAATTAAATGGCTACAAAATTAAGTGGGAAAAAAATGAGAATTTACATATAACCCTTCATTTTATTGGAGAAACTGAGCCTGCACAAGTAAAAGATATCCAACACATAGTCAAGAACATCCTGTCTTCAAAGCAAGTATTTATATTGCAAATCAGGGGCTTAGAAACCTTTGGGGAACCAGAACAGCCAAGAATTATCTGGCTGGATGTTTTAAACAAAAAAGAACTTACAAGAATAGCCTTAGAAATAAATAAACAACTTTCGGATAGTAGATTCGGTGAATTATCAAAAAAATATAAAGCACATTTAACTATTGGTCGAATATTTTTTTGTAACTTAGCAGTTCTTTCCAAACTGGAAGAATTAAAAGAACGATATAAAAACTATTGCTGGGAGAATAAGTCTATACCAGAAATAAAGCTTTATCAGAGTACCATAAAATCCCACAGAGCCGTTTATAAAATAATGCGTAAATTTACATTAAATAACTAAGTTCATTAATAATGAGTAAGTTAAAGATATTATTGGGGCTAGGCCTGCTATTTGTAGGAATTTTTGCCTCTTCGGCACAAAATGTACCCC
>CAYQXT010000356.1:0-4084 GCA_964421365.1 uncultured Bacteroidaceae bacterium | reverse complement strand
ACCCTTTGGTAGAAATAGGTTCTTTGGCTATCTGAACCAATACGGGTTGTCCTTCGTTCAGTACTTCATGAATTTTTCCCCTTTTATCTATATCTGGAAAAAGTTCATAATTATCTAACGAAGGGCTGCTAAGCCTATTTGCTGTGGCTTTTGAAACATAATTACTTAAAGAGCGAAACTGAGGTCCCAAATCGAGGTAATGTAAAAAAGCATCTTTTTCATATCCTACATCTACAAAGGCAGCATTTAAGCCACCCATGATTTTGCGCACACGACCAAGATATATATCACCAACAGAAAAGCGATTGTTTGTTTGCTCTTTGCTTAATTCTACTAACTGTTTACTATCCAAAAGAGCAAAATTAATTTCTGCGGGAGATACATCTATTACTAGTTCGTTGCTCACTTTACCTCCATTATTAAATGTAAAAAGATAATTTTGTACTTAAAATTATCTTTTTGTTAAACAATTCATAGCAAATCAAAAAGAGCCATAAGAGACTCCTTCTGATTAAGTTACTTTATTTCCTTTTTTTATGTCTGTTTTTACGCAGACGTTTCTTTCTCTTATGAGTGGCCATTTTATGGCGTTTTCTCTTTTTACCGCTAGGCATTTCTCTTCCTCCTGATTAATTTAACCTTTTACTTGTTCTTTAACCTTTGTTACAAAAGTCTTTGCCGGTTTAAATGCCGGAATATAGTGCTCTGGGATTACGATAGTCGTATTCTTAGAAATGTTACGAGCCGTTTTTTGTGCTCTTTTCTTTACAACAAAACTACCAAATCCTCTCAAGTAAACATTTTCGTTGTTTACTAATGAACCTTTTACTGCTTCCATAAAAGCTTCTACTGTCTTTTGCACGGTTAGTTTTTCGATACCTGTGCTCTTTGAAATTTCGTTTACGATATCTGCTTTTGTCATCGTTATTAACGTTTAGTTATCAATTTATTACAATTACTTTCGGATTGCAAATATAAAAGAAATCTTTTATAATGAAAAAATTTTATCAAAAAAATTTGATGAAATGCTTTGATTTTTTTCTGATTAGCACTTTTTTTTCCTTATTTTGTACTTAATTATAATTTTAAATCATTGATTAATAATGAATTTCAATATCAGCTTCTCAAAACAATTAATTTATTGGTATTTAGAAAAAAAAAGAAATTTACCCTGGCGCGAAACCAAAATTCCGTATCAAATTTGGATTTCGGAGGTAATTTTGCAACAAACCAGAGTAGAACAAGGTAAACCTTATTTTTTCCGCTTTATAGAACGTTTTCCTGATGTAGAAACATTAGCAGCAGCTGGGGAGCAAGAAGTACTCAAATACTGGGAGGGATTAGGCTATTATTCGCGTGCCCGCAATTTACATTTTGCTTCTAAACAGATTATTGCTGATTTTGGTGGCCGTTTCCCCGATAATTATACTGACATTCTGAAACTTAAAGGCGTGGGCGAATATACCGCCGCAGCTATTGCTTCTATCGCCTTTAATGAGCCGATACCAGCCATAGACGGAAATGTTTACCGAGTATTATCACGTCTTTTTGCCGAAGATACGCCTATTGACGGCTCTGCCGGAAAAACACGTTTTAAATTATTAGCAAAAAGTATTTTTGATGAAAATAAGCCGGCTACTTTCAATCAGGCTATGATGGAATTGGGTGCCTTACAGTGTACACCAAAAAATCCAGACTGTGAACTCTGTCCGGGATTCTCTTTCTGCGAAGCCGCGCAAAAGGGTATTCAAAACCAATTTCCGGTAAAAAAGCCAAAGAATAAAGTAAGCGAACGTTATTTATACTATATATATAGTACTGTAAATGATAAAATTGCTGTTCAGAAGCGCCAAGCTAAAGACATTTGGCAGAATTTATACGAATTTCCTCTTATCGAAACCACCCAAACACTATATTTAGAAGAGTTGGAAGTGAAAATAGCCGATTTTCTGAATAAAGAAAGCAAAATAATCAAGATTTATCCTGAAATAGTCAATTTATTAAGTCACAGGCGATTGCATGTAAATTTTATTAAGGTGGAGACACAGGCCAAAGAATTACAATATATAAGCCTAAAAGAAATAAAAAAGCTGCCTTTTCCGATGGTGATAAAACGATTTCTGGAGAATGTGTAGCAAGGATTTTGTTTTGAACAAAACTACAAATAAATAATTTGATGACCCTCGCAGACCTAATGGTGCTGCGAAGTCTATGTAACAAACGACTCGGTAGCCTGCTTGCACCTACCAGCATCATAAAATACAAATAATAAAAAGTATTCATGACTCCAGTATAAAAAGGTGAATTTGTATCAAAATCGGTCGGACGGCTTCATTAATCAATTGTAAGTGAGCTGTCTATTTTTACAGTTTTAATAAATCTATCCGTCCGACCGGTTTTTAGACCTAACTCATTCATACTAAATCACTATCGAAATAGTACAAAAAAAGTTTGATATCTCATTCACAATCATAATCTTACAGAAACACACATAAGGATACGATACCAGTTCGGTATCACTAATTCCTTTCTAAATTCTTTGCATAGCAAAACTTGGGCTTATCGGCGGGCAATTCCCATAAATGAACAGAAGCTCCCCGGCAATTTTTGAATTCATCACACTGCTTACAAATAGTGCTTTGCAGCCATTCGCGCTTTCGAAAAATTTCAAAACGATGCTCCCACACAAATCTAAAATTATCCTTTAGAATATTGCCTACATGAAAACTTTCGTGATTGTTGGTACAGCCCGTAATATTCCCATTGCTCAGAATGGAAGCAATATTAATTCCGGCACGGCAGAAAAAAGCCTGATCTCTCACTTTTATATCCTGAGAAAAAGGAAGATAACCTTCGCAACTAAGATTTGTATTCAAAGCTCTGCTATCCAACTTCTTCTTGTTTTTGGCTATCCAGTGTAGCATTTCCTGCGTTTGTTCAAAAGAAAGTGTTAATTCAGCATTATTTTTTGCTCGTCCCGAAGGGAAAATACGAAATAAACGCCATGAATTAAGGCCAAAAGTAAGCAATTTATTGGCCACAGCGTCTAATTCGTACAGGTTTTTGGGCGAAACACAAGTAACAGCATCTCTAAATTTCAAATCAGACTTTCCAAGAATACGGAGTGCTTTTTCTACACGTTCGAAAGCACGTGGCGAATTTCGTAAAAAATTGTGTGAATCTTCCAAACCATCTATGCTTATAGTCATACTGTATAAACCGGCAGCACGCAGACTATCAAAGCGCTCTTGTGTTAAAAGTATTCCATTGGTAACCATGCCCCAGCGCATTCCTTTCGAGGTAATATACTGACCTAGCTTATCCAAATCTTGGTGCATCAGAGGCTCGCCACCGGTGATAACAAATGCCACTGATTTACCAAAGTTATCGTACACAAAGTCAATAATTTTCAGCCAACTTTGGGTAGTAAGTTCCGCCTTGCCCACCGAGGCTTTACAGTCTGAACCACAATGCAGGCACGACAGATTGCAGCGCTGTGTAAGCTCAAGAAAAAGATAATCTAAATGATGCTCTTTAGTTTCAATTTTTTTATATGCCTGATAAAGAGCCAACTTCAATTTAAAATGAAACATTACTTTTTGTTACGTCTTTGTAATTTAATGTCATAAACTTCACTCGTATCGGGCAGTTCTACCTGATAATTTTCAAAATAACCGCCATTTTGAGAACTATCTACATCACTAATTTCCAACTTAAACTTATCTACCGAAGGAAATTGCATCATAACTTCCCCCAAAGAATCCGTTCTTCCGGTCATTTTAGTAGGGTCTCCATATCCAATTTCTACTTCCAAATTCGGAATAGGATTATTATCAGTATCTTTAGTCCTGATTAAATGATTGTAAGCCTGATCAACAGGCATTCCGTAGCAAGCAGCCAAAATAACTGATAGGGCACCAGTAGTTAGAAATACTAAAAATTTTTTTATCGTCTTCATATTCCGTATTTTTTAAAGGAAAAAATCTTCCGTACGTAAGATACAATTTTATTTTCAAAAAGTTAAATTTCTTCTTGAGTTTCCTCAAAAATCTTCAAAAAGCAATTCCAACTGATTTTTCGGTAT
>CAYQXT010000355.1:0-4094 GCA_964421365.1 uncultured Bacteroidaceae bacterium | reverse complement strand
GCTAAAAGTAGATTCCCAGGCGGCTGACTTTGAGCTACCACTTTATGAAACAGGACAAGTTCCTGCATCCATTATTCTTAAATAAAGACAGAAAAAAGACTACAATTCTAGTTTTTAATAAATTACATATATTAAAAAAGGAGTGTTACGATTAATACTCCTTTTTTTTACTTAAGCAAAGCTACTTTTAGAATAAATTGCTATTGCAACTATGAAAAATATTTTAATAATTAACTTATACATAAATTATTACTGTAATATGCATAAAAAAACACGATATGGGTTCGATATTAAACAAGCTACAGAATAAATTATGTATCTATGAGTTCGGTCTAAAAACCGGTCGGACGGATAGATTTATTAAAACTGTATAAATAGACAGCTAACTTACAATTAATTAATGAAGCCGTCCGACCGATTTTGATGCAAATTCATCTTTTTATACTAGACTCATCTATATAATTTAAATCATTAATTATCAGTAACAAATTTCACAAATAAATAAGTATATAAGCTTAAAATTTCCACTCAGGTAATCTATCGGACGTATAAGGAGCATGAGCTTTTTCAAGCGCTTGCTCTATTTCCGGTATAGATTTTTCCTTTATGTTTTTTATCTGGTCATAAACAGGCTTAAATTCCTGTATTAGTATAGAATAAGCATCTTTTTCTACTTGTGTAACTGCCGATGTGGACTGCCAGTGCGGACTAATCATATTGTCCAATCGCTCGGACAAAGGAACCGGTTGTGGCGGCACCTCTTCCCAACTGGCTTTGGCCTTATTTCCATCTAATTTATAGTGAATATCAAGTAATTGTTTCTCTACTGCATCAATTTTACTCATCAATTCCATAGAGGCATTGGGCGTAGCCAAAGCCGCTTGTTTCAGATTAGCCAATTTTTTGTTCAAATGCTCTGATAAATTCATCGTTCCCTGAATCACACGAGTTAATTCGGATACTTTTTGTTGGAAAGCAACCAAAGCTTTTCTGTTGGGTGCAGGTAGCGTGGTATTGTTCAATGGTTTAGCTATAAATTCAACTGGATTAGCCAATTGAGTATATTTTCCTTTAAAAACCATACCCATTGTTACCTTGTATTTTCCGGGCATTACCATCATTCCACCTCGGTTTCCTTTGGGCGTTGGATTAAATTTTCCGTCTTTTGCGGAAATAGGGAATGGCGAGCTATACCGTAAATTCCAATTGATACGGTGCATTCCTTTGCCGGCACTTTTTGTCAAACGGCGAACCAGATTGCCTTGTGCATCTGTAATGGTAAATACAAGATAGGGTTTCAGTTCACGGTCTTGATCTTCCATTTCACGCCATGTAGGCTGCGGAATAGGCTGACTGTTCTTGAATAATTTCTTATCCTTTTTCTGGCGCTTTTGCTTATCTGTTTTGGGTACTTCTTTTAGATAATAAGTAAAAACTGCTCCAAATTTTGGATTCTTGGCCGTAAAGCGCGTAGAACCCTGTCCATAGCGTCCTCCTCTTTTTATATACATCAGTGCATCTTTAACCGGATAGAAATGTGCTTTTTCTTTAAGCTGATTTTCAGAGATTTCTCGTAAAGGCGAATAATCATCCAAAACATAAAAACTACGACCAAAAGTAGCCAAAACCAAGTCGCTCTCTCGGGTTTGAATAACCATATCGCGAACAGCAATAGTGGGCAATCCGCTCTTTAGCTGTATCCATTTTTGCCCCCCGTCAATACTAAAAAATGCGCCAAATTCAGTACCACAAAAAAGCAAATTTTTATTCTTAAAATCCTGCTCAATAGTATGAACAGTACCATTTTTAGGTAAATTATTACTGATCATCATCCATGTTTTACCTTTGTCGGTACTTTTCATCAGATAAGGCTTAAAATCATCGCGTTTGCGGTTGTCGAAAGAAGCATAAACCACATTTTCGTCAAAACGCGAAGGATAAATATCGCTGATATATGTATTGGCTGGCACACCGGAAAAGTGAGCTATCTTTCGCCAAATCGGTTTATCGGCTGCCGTATTTTCGCAGACCTGAATCAGCCCATCATCAGTGCCTACATAGAGCAAATTCTCTTTTACCGGCGATTCGGCCATAGTAACAATTGTACCGTATTGCGAGGTAGAAACATCTTTAGCCACTGCATCTGGATACCAATATTTACCCATTACTTTCCATGTATTGCTTCGGTCAATTTTGGCTGTTAAATCATCGCTGATTTCTTTCCACGATTGTCCACGGTCGTTGGTCATAAATACTTTATTAGAACCAATATAAAGGCGCTTATTATTATGTGGACTAATTAAAAATGGTGCATTCCAATTCCATTTAAGCGTTAGTTCTCCTTTTGCAGGCTGAGGCTTAATAAATAAGCGTTCACCACTTTTTTTATCAAAACGATAGATATTACCGTATTGATACTCAGAATAAACAATATTTGGATCTTTGGAGTCAACTTGTTGGAAAAAACCGTCTCCACCAATGGTTACCACCCATTTATCGTTTGAGATTCCATCTGACGAAATGGTTTGCGAAGGACCTCCCATTGAATTATTATCTTGCGTTCCTCCGTAAACCCAATAAAAAGGCTCCGTATTATCTACGGCCACTCTGTAATATTGCGTATTGGGAATATTAGAAACATGAAAAAAATCTTTTCCTGCGTTGTAAGTCATATAGATACCGCCATCGCAACCAATCAGAAAATGGTCGGTATTGTCGGGATCTACCCAAAGTGCATGGTCGTCAACATGGCGTTTGTTCAGACCTAATTTTTTCCATGTTTTACCACCATCAAGGGTAACTTTCGACACGGTTTCCATGCTGTAAACTTTATTTACGTCTTTTGGGTCGGCATAAATTTCATTGTAGTACTGACCGCTGGCAAAATGACCACTCATTTTTACCCAAGATTCACCTCTATCAGACGAACGATAAAAACCACCCTGTTTATTTTGTGCCTCCACAATCAAGTAAACAATATCCGTATTTACAGGTGAAATAGCAATTCCCATACCACCAATATCCACTTTAGGTAAGCCTTTCATAATTTTGCGCCATGTTTCGCCTCCATCTTCGGACTTGTAAACCGCCGATTCGGGGCCTCCGCCTATTTTAGAAAACACATGCCGACGGCGTTGCTCGCTGGTAGCATACATTATATCAGGATGTACGGGGTCGATAATCACATTATTCACTCCTGTATTTTCGCTAATAGTCAGCACTTTTTTCCAAGTCTTTCCGCCATCGCTGGTTTTATACAAACCTCTGTCGCCACCTGGACCCCAGACTGAGCCTTCTGCGGCTACAAAAATCGTATTTTCTTTCTGTGGATGAATGGCAATCATTCCAATCTGGCGACTATTTTTCAGTCCCATATTTTTCCAGGATTCACCGCCATCTACTGATTTATAGATACCATCGCCATAAGCCAAAGCCCGCTGGTGATTATTTTCGCCTGTTCCAGCCCAAATCACGTTCGGATTTTGCTTATCAATAGCCAAAGCACCAATAGAATAGGCACCATACTTATCGAAAATAGGAGAAAAAGTCATCCCGTTGTTGGTTGTTTTCCAGAGATTTCCACTGGCAAAACCCACATACCATTCGCTATGTTTTTTCGGATTTACGGCAAAATCAGCTACACGACCACTGGCAAATGCTGGGCCTATATTTCTGAATTTCAAACCGCTAAAAGTAGAGGATTGTAATGCTGTTTTAGGCTTTTCAGCCGAAGAATTTTTCTTTTTCTTCTGCGCCCAAATTAAGCTGGTGTGTCCAATAAGCAGGATAATAATAAATAGGTTAATGAATTTTGAATGTCCTGAAAGCCTTCGGGAAAATGGCTTTTTCGATTGTTTTTGCATAAAATTTGATTTAAAGCCGAAAGATAGGAAAAAAATTGGGAAAATCTGCTCTAATCTAATAATTCCCATAATTAAAATTATGGGCTAACAATAGGGTCGTCCTACGGACTTGCGAAAAACATCAAAAAATGTGTTTTTTTAAGCCCAATAGGGCGACCTCTTGTTAAACCATAGCGGAAGCTATGGTATTAAAAAAACCTCATAACAAAAAAAGTCCCGGCAGGGACGGTC